>NZ_JAOEDV010000002.1:0-123328 GCF_029837545.1 Stenotrophomonas sp. GD04024
CGGTTGAGGGGGCGTGAGCGCCATGGATGGCGCGACCGAGGCTACATGGACGTATTTACGCCGTCCCCCTCAACCGGACCCACCCCGCCATCCCACGGAATGCCCGCTTTTGACGTTGACGTTGACGTCAGCAGGTGCAGGGCTGCAAGCCCTGCGAACCCACCACCCCCTCTCAGTACAGCGTGCGCTCCGGTGCACCGGCCGGCGGCGGGGTGTACTGGTACAGCCAGGTCTCGGTGAGGGTCTTGCCACCACTGCGCAGGAACAGGCGGATGTCGATCTGCTCGGTGCTGCCTTCCGGCGGCACCAAGTCGAACATCGCGCGGTAGCCGTTGATCTCGCGCAGCGGCCGTGCCGACACGATCTCGACCCGGCCGCGGCTGGCTTCCACCACCGCTTCAACCTCGGCCTTGTCGATCAACGAGGCCAGCTCGCCACCTTCGAAGTCCACCGCGAAGCGCCAGCTGAAATACTCGCGCTTCTTGCCGATCACGCCGCCCAAGCCGGTGCGGCTGGCGACGCAGTGCGCCAGCGGCGGCCGTGCCGGCGGTTCGGCGCCCCAGTACAGGCGGTAGCCGACCAGCAGTTCCTGGCCCGGCTGCGGCTTTTCCTTCGGGTTCCAGAACGCCACGATGTTGTCGAAGGTCTCGTCCACGGTGGGAATCTCCACCAGCTGCACCGAGCCCTCGCCCCACTCGCCCTTCGGCTCCACCCACAGGCACGGGCGCTTCTCGTAGAACACGCCATCGTCCTGGTAGTGATCGAAGTTGCGGTCGCGCTGCAGCAGGCCGAAGCCGCGCGGGTTGCGGTCCACGAACATGTTGAAACGCAGGTTGCGCGGGTTCAGCAGCGGCCGCCAGATCCATTCACCGGCACCGGTCCACAGCGACAGGCCGTCGGTATCGTGGATTTCCGGGCGCCAGTCCCAGCCCATGCGGCGGTCGTTCTCGCCCACCTGGTACATGCTGGTGCACGGTGCGATGCCCAGGCGTTCGATGGCCTTGCGCGGGTACAGCGCGCTGTCGATGTCCATCAGCAGCACGTCGCCATTGGTGATGGCGAAGCGATAGGCGCCGGCCACGCTGGGCGAATCCAGCAGCCCATAGACCACGATCGTCTCCGAATCGGCCGACGGCTGTTCCAGGTAGTAGGCGATGAAATCCGGGAATTCCTCCGGCTTGCCCATGCCGGTGTCGATCGCCAGGCCGCGTGCGGACTGGCCATACTGGCCCTCCTTGCCCACCGCGCGGAAGTAGCTGGCGCCGAGGAACGCGGCGAAGTCGCGGTCGGTGTCCTTGCGTGTGTTGAGGCGGAACCCGGCGAAGCCGAGGTCGGCCGGCAGTTCGCCATCCTTGATGCCGCTCTTTCCGTAGTTGAACGCCGCGCCGTCATAGGCCAGCTCCTGCGCCTTGCCGTCGACCACATCGAACATGCGTACCGGCGAGTGGAAGTACAGGCCCAGATGGAAGAACTTGGCCTGGAACCTGCCTGGCTGGTCCGCCCACAGCGCGTGGTCCTGGCGGTAGCCGATCGACTGGTACTGGTCCCAGTCCAGGCCTTCCAGGCGGCCCGGCAGCACCCGCTTGTGGCTCTTGTAGGGCGCCTGTGCCAGCGCGCGTGCCTGGCCCTTCAGGGTGGCAAAGTCGAACGGCTGCGGCTGGCCGAGGCGGCGCAGGCCCATCTGGCCGCTCTTGCTGGCCGCGCATGCGGGCAGGGACGGCAGGCCGAATGCAGCCAGGGCGAGGGAGGCATTGCGGATGAAGTCGCGTCGTTGCATGCAGGCGCGTCAGGCACAGAAGGAAGGTCGGCCATCATAGGCAGACAAACGTTAACGGGCAGCGGAGACGGCCCCTGCCCGTTCAGCTGCCGCTGGCCGCCCGGCTCAGCGCTGGCAGTGGCTGCACCAGACGCTGGCACGCTGGCCGATGGTGGCGTGCTTCAGCGCGCGGCCGCAGTTCGGGCAGGGCAACCCATCACGGCCGTACACCAGCAGCTCCTGCTCGAAGTAGCCCGGTGCGCCGTCGGGGCTGATGAAATCGCGCAGGGTGGTACCGCCACGGGTGATCGCATACCCGAGGATCTCCTTCACCGCATCGGCCAGCCGCTGGTAGCGCTCGCGCGAAATCTTTCCCGCCTCGCGCAGCGGGCTGATGCCGGCCTTGAACAGGCTTTCGGCGGCGTAGATGTTGCCCACGCCCACCACCACCGCCTGGTCCATCAGGAAGGTCTTCACCGGCGCGCTGCGGCCACGGCTGCGGGCGAACAGGTAATCGCCATCGAAGGCATCGTCCAGCGGCTCCGGGCCCAGGCCCTGCAACAGCGGGTGGATCTCGCCGGCCGGCTGCCACAGCAGGCTGCCGAAGCGGCGCGGGTCGTTGAAGCGCAGCAGGCGGCCATTGTCGAGGCTGATGTCGACGTGGTCGTGGGCACGCAGCGGGGTATCGCCAGGCAACACGCGCAGGCTGCCGGACATGCCAAGGTGCAGCACCGCGCTGCCGATGGCGGTGTCCAGCAGCAGGTACTTGGCGCGCCGGCGGATATCCTCGATGCGCTGCCCGGGCAGCAGTTCGGCCACTTCCGGCGGAATCGGCCAGCGCAGATCGGCGCGGCGCAGGATCACCCCATGCACGCGGCGCCCCTGCAGATGCGGCGCCAGGCCGCGACGGGTGGTTTCGACTTCGGGCAGTTCAGGCATGCGGCGATTCTACGCCTCAGCGCCGGGCATCGCCGGGCGCCGGCAGGCGTGCTCAGCGCGGCGGCGCGGCCAGCTCGCGCGCATCCAGGAAGCCGTCGCCATTGGCATCCTGCTTATGGAAGCGCTGCACGATCACCTGCCGCTGCTGATCGCGGCTGATCGCCCTGCCCTTGCCACCGGGCAGCTCATCGGCGGTCAGCATGCCGTCGCCATTGCGGTCCATGCGATCGAAGGCGTACAGCATCCACTGCACGTACTCGGCCTCACTGACCTTGCCGTCGCCATCGCTGTCCATCCGCTGCAGGTAGCTGGCTGTATCGGTGACCTGGGCCAGCGCAGCACCCGGCAGTAACGCCGCCAGCAGCAGCCCGAGCCCTGCCCTCACGCGCCCACCAGGCTGTAGCCCTTCAAGCGTGCGGCGTAGGCCTGCAGCGCCGCGATGCCGCTTTCCTCGGCCTCGCGGCACCAGGCCTGCAGTTGATGCAGGCGCTCGGCGGCATCGTGGCCGCGGGCTTCCAGCAGCGCGGCCAATCGCCCGCGGTACTCGACCAGCGTGCGGATGCGCGGCCGCTGCGCCACCCATTCGCTGAGCTGGGCACGGCTGTCCGGCTTCAGCCAGCGGCCGTCGTTGACCAGGCCACGGCGCAGCCGGCGTGGCAGCAGGCGGCGCAGCTTGGCCCCGGCGTGGGCGGCCTCCTCGCGCAGGGCCGGCATGAATACATTGCGCTGGTAATCGGTCATCGCCTGGAAACGGTGCGACAGCAGCGCCTTCAGGGTTTCGGCATCAGGCACGGCGATATTCGGGCGCACGTCCATGGCCGGCGCCACCCGCAGCACCTTGGCCAGGCGCAGCACCTGCAGCAGGCGGATCGCACTCCAGCCGATGTCGAATTCCCAGCGCCGCATCGCAAAGCGCGCCGAGCTGGGGAAGGCATGGTGGTTGTTGTGCAGCTCCTCGCCGCCGATCCAGAATCCCCACGGCGTCAGGTTGGTGGAGGTATCGGCCGACTCATAGTTGCGGTAGCCCCACCAGTGGCCAAGGCCATTGACCACGCCGGCCGCCCAGAACGGAATCCATGCCATCTGGATCGCCCACAGGGCCACGCCGGGCAGGCCAAACAACACGGTATTGATCGCCAGCAGCAGCACAGGCCCGAACGTGGCGTGCGGGGTATACAGGCGGCGCTCGATCACGTCGTCCGGGGTGCCGCGCCCGTACTGCTCGATGTCCGCGCGCATGCCGCGCGCTTCGCGGTACAGCTCCACGCCGTGCCAGAACACCTTGCCGATGCCGCGGGTGACCGGGCTGTGCGGGTCCTCCTCGGTCTCCACCTTGGCGTGGTGCTTGCGGTGGATGGCCACCCATTCGCGGGTGATCATCGAGGTGGTCAGCCACAGCCAGAAGCGGAACACGTGGGCCAGCGCCGGGTGGAAATCGACCCCGCGGTGGGCCTGGCTGCGGTGCAGGTAGAGGGTCACCGAGAAGATGGTGATCTGGGTGAAGACCAGCAGGACCGCCAACATGGCCCACCACCCCAGGCCGAGCACACCACCGGTCAACAGGGACATCAGGTCATCTGGCATGACGGCGCTCCGGTTCGGTGCGGGGATGGCAGACATCATGGGCGCTTGCGTTGCAAACTGCATCCCTGCGGCGGTGATCTGCACCGCCATCCGTGGCACCGTTCACAGTTGGGGACCCGAGTTGTCGAACCTTGATCCACGCGCCAGCGCCATGACCGCCGCCGCGCCCGCCGCGGCACTGCCCCCGTTGATCGAACTGGACCGCGCCACCGTGGTGCGCGGCCAGGTGAAGGTGCTGCACGGGCTCAGCCTGCGCATCGCGCAGGGCCAGCACACTGCCCTGCTCGGCCCGAACGGCTGCGGCAAGTCGACCTTCATCAAGCTGATCACCCGCGAGCTGTACCCGCTGGCGCAAGGTGACGGTTCGGTGGCCGTCAAGGTGCTGGGCCAGAACCGTTGGCAGGTGGACCGGCTGCGCTCGCAGCTGGGCATCGTCACCGGCGACCTCAGCAGCAACCTGGCCGACATGCCCGGGCTGACCGTGGAACAGGCGGTGCTGTCCGGCTTCTTCGCCAGCTACGTGGTACCCGCCTTCCGCGAAGTGACCGCCGACATGCGCACGCGCGTCGGCGAGACGCTGGCGATGACCGGCGCCCTGTCGCTGCGCGAGCGCGCCTATGCCGAGCTTTCGGCCGGCGAGACCCGCCGCGTGCTGATCGCCCGCGCGCTGGTCAACCGGCCGCAGGCGCTGCTGCTGGACGAGCCGTCCACCGGCCTGGACCTGGTCGCCCGCGAGCAGCTGGTGGCAACCATGCGGGTGCTGGCGCAGCAGGGCATCACCCTGGTGCTGGTGACCCACCACATCGAAGAAATCATTCCCGAGATCGAGCGGGTGGTGCTGCTGCGCGATGGCCGCGTACTGGCCGATGGCAGCCGCGCCGAGCTGCTGCGCAACGAACCGCTGTCGGCGGTGTTCGGCGGCGCGATCACGGTGATCGAGCAGGAAGGCCGGCTGACCGCGTACGCGGGGTAATCGACATGCCGTTGTAGAGCCGAGCCCACGCTCGGCTGCTCGTGATCACGGCAAACGGCAGCCGAGCATGGGCTCAGCTCTACAGGATGCAATGCAGCGGGCCGGAACCCGGCCCGCTGCACGCAACCTCAGAACTGCAACGCCAGCGCGCGCGACTCGATCGGTGCCATCCGGCTCTGGTCCTGCAGCTGCAGGTCACGCAGTTCGTACGGCGCACCGAAGCCCGCGGGCAATGCCGCCTGGTCGAACGGCAACACCAGCTGCCCAGCACCCGGGCCATCGAACCACGCCGCCGCATGTGCCTGTGCCACCGGCTTCAACTGGCCATCGCGGGCAGTGGCATACAGCGTGCCCCGCGCCTCGTAGCGGCCGGCGGCGGCCACCTGCAGCGGCAGCGCCACCTGGCGGCTGGCCGGGTCCGGCGTCGCCTGGCCACTGAAGCGCGCGGTCGGTCGCGCCACCGCGAAGGCCACCTTGCCATCGCGCAGCACACCGTCGGCCTGGGCGAACACCTGCAGCTCCCATAGCCCCTGCACGCTACCGACATCGGCCGGAATCCGCACCTGCGCGCGCAGGCTGCCATCGGTGGTGCGTAACAGGCGCTGCGGCCAGCTGCGGCCGTCCGGCGCGACCAGCAGGGCTTCGCCGCCCAGGCCGCCACGCCGCGATGCCAGCTGCGCGGCGGTGGCGCCGTCTTCCAGCAGGCGTGCCTGCAGCTGCACATTGCCACCGGCCAGCACCTGCCCCTGGCTGGCCTGCACCTCCAGCCGCAGCGGGCTGTTCGGCTCCAGCACCTGCACCACGTAGCGGCCCTGCGCCTGTGCACTCTGCAGCGTGTAGGCACCGGCCGCGCTGGCCGCGCCGGTACGCAGCATGCTGCTGCCATCACCCACCGGCATGCCGGCGTCCTGCAGTGCGCGTGCATCGACACTGCGGGCCACGCTGCTGCGGCCGGCCGGGTCGCGTACCTGCAGGGTGCTGGCCGGCAGCGCGCGGGCACCTTCGGCCGGGCTCAGCTGGATCACCGCATCGGCCGCCGTCAGCTGTAGTGCCAGGCCGCGCTGCAGCTGCGTGCCGTCGACCTGCTGCCAGTAGCTGCGGCTGACCGAGGCATACGGCGTGGCGGCCTGCAGTGGTTGTGCCGGGTCCAGCACCCAGGCAAACGACAACGGCGCGTGTTCGCTTTCATCAACAGGCAGCGGCGCGGGCACCAGTGCCGCAGGCACCTGATCGCCTGCGCGGGCGGCTTGCAGTGGCTGTGCGGCGTGCGCCGCGGACAGTGAAAGGGGCAGCACCGCCAGCACGGCACTGGCCAGCAGGGTGGAATGGATCGTCATGGTCGTCTTCCTCACTGGGCCAGGTCGTTGCGCAGGATCGTGCCGAGGCCGAAGCACTCGCGTCGGCTCTGATTGTGGCTGAGCGGCTCTGCCCCCTGGGTGCGCGCCTTGTCGGTGAACCAGGTGGTGCCGGCGGCCTTCTGGCTGCTGCACTCCAGGAACCCATCGGAACAGGACGACAGCCAGTTCTGGGTGAACTCCAGGCCGACATTGGCGGCATAGCCTCCGCAGTAGCTGTTGCTGTCCCACACCGCCGATTCGACATCACTGCCGACCATCGCGCGGAAGGGTTTGGGCAATGCTGGGCGGCCGGCAGTGCCGTACAGGTTCTGCGCGTTGTAGGTGGCCATGCTCGCCACCTGTTGCTGGCGCACCGCGTCGTTCTTGTAGCCCAGCAACCAGCCCAGCGAGGTTTCGAAGGTGTTGCCATTTAGCACCGCATCGGCCAGTGGCGTGCCCGCCGAAGACGGTGCCAGCGCGTTGACCTTGCGTACCGTGCGGATGATCTTCGGATAGCGGCTGTCGTAGGTCGGGTTGGACAGGATCCAGCGCATCACGTTGCCGCCGTTGGAATGGGTGATCACCACCAGCTGGGTGATGCCGCGGCTGTCGATGAAGCTGGTCAGCTGGTTGGCCAGGCAGCCGGCGGCTTCCGGCTTCCACATGTACTGGGTGAAATCGCAGTTGATGACGACGTAGTTGCTGCTGTTCGGCAGGCCCTGGCGCACGGTGTCGATGATGGCCGGCTGCCAGTAGTCCTGGGTGGCATTGGTCTGCGCGCCGGTGCCGTGCACGAAGGCCACGCCATGGACATCGGCGGCCTGGGCGGGGGTGCAGGCCAGGCCCAACAGCAGGGCCAGGGCGGTACTTCCTGTTGCGGTGCTGCGCATCGCATCTCTCCCTCGTCAGCAGATCCCCCCGGCCCGGCTGTGGGCCGATGCTGGCTGCGAATGCGCGTGAAAGTCCGTGCGCTGCGCCCGTATTCGGGAGATTGGCGAAGATGGATGATGTTGTTTCAGGATGATGACTACCCAGAGCCACCATGCCGGGTCTGGCCGTATGACCGATGGGCGCTGCGGGCGGCGGAAGGGGCTGCGATCATGGCCGCTGTGTTTTCTGTCTCGAGCCTGCCCATGTCGTTGCCCACCCTCCCCGCCCGCCCCCTGCTCGGCCTGGCCATTGCCCTGTCGCTGGCCGGTTGCGCATCCACCGCCACCGCGCCGACTGCGGTGGAAGCCAACATCACCACCAAGACGGTGGGTTACCTGGACAAGGCCGCCGTGCCGGCCAGCATCGCCCTGGTACCGGCACCGCCGGCCGCCGGTTCGGCCGGCGGCGCACTGGACGAACAGGTCAGCCGCGAAGCCCGCGCCCTGCGTGGCACGCCGCGCTTCGCCCAGGCCACGAGCGATGCCGAACTCGGCTTCCCGGCCGGCGCCAACCAGTTCTCCTGCGCGGCCGACATCGATGTGGACGCGGTGAAAACCCCGGCCCTGTACCGTCTGCTGGAACGCAGCCGCATCGATGCCAGCGCGGCCACCAAGGCAGCCAAGAACCAGTACCAGCGTCCGCGCCCGTTCATGGTCAACGGCGAGCCGACCTGCACGCCCGACGACGAAGCCGGGCTGCGCAAGAACGGCTCCTATCCGTCCGGCCATACCTCCATCGGCTGGGCCTGGGCGCTGATCCTGTCGGAGATCGCGCCGGACCGCGCCGACGCCATCCAGGCGCGAGGCCGCAACTACGGTGAGAGCCGCCTGGTGTGCAATGTGCACTGGCAGAGCGACATCCTCGAAGGGCGTTTCATGGGCGCCGCCGCCGTGGCGCGCCTGCATGCCAACGCCGCGTTCAACAAGGATCTGCTGGCCGCACGCAAGGAGATTGCGGATGCGCGCAAGGCCGGACTGCATTCCAGCCGCGACTGCGCGGCCGAGGAAGCGGTGCTGAAGGTGCGGCCGGAAAGCGCGCTGTAAGACATCGCCGCTGCGCTCGCGGTTCCGCGGCGCTACCGACTGCGCCGCGGAACGGCGGCATCGGCGATGGCCTTTGTCAGCGTCGCCTTGTTGCCGCCGCGTGGCCAGCCCACCACCCGCGCGGCGACCCCGCCGTCGCGCAGGATGTAGAACGTGGGTGTTCCCCAGTAGCCGACCTCTGAAAAGCCGGACTGACGGGCCACAATGTGGATCGGCAGGTCAGGATGACGGTCGTTCCAATCCCTGAAGATGCGCGGATCGAGCGTTCCATCCTGTGGCGACAGCCACAGGGCGCGTGGACCGGAAAGCACCCGCATCAGCTCGGGGTCTGTGCGGGCGGCTTCTGCGGCCGCCCGCGTGAAGCCGCAGGCAGGATGCGCGATGACGATGATGTCCAAAGACGCCAGGTCAGCCTGAGCGGAGCTGAAGCGCTCGCCATCGGGACCAGGAGTCCAGTACTCGAGCGGCCTGATGACATCGGGAAATCGCGGCACGGGACGACCATTGAACGCCGCCAGCCACGGCGATACGGGCGTCAACGCAGTGGCATCACGGCTCAGCATGGCAATGGCTGCTCCGGCGCGTGCGTCGGCAGGATGCAGCTCACCTCGCCTGCGCAGCTCGACACCCACGCGCAGTGCAATGGTCGAGTAGCGCGGCTGTTTGCTTGCCACAGCGGCCGCGTGGGTCGCCCGCAGCAGTACCCGCAGGTCAGATGCAGCCAGCGAGGACAGCGTACCGGTGTGAGGCAGGACACTGGTGTCGAATGCACGATCAACCAGTGCCCCGCGCTCGCGCCAGTCATGATCCGGCCCCGAGAGGCTTTCCCACGTTTGCTGCACGATGGCGTGGCCCTCCTCCAGGGATTCGCCGGCAGCACAGGGAAAGGACAGGATCACCGCCATCATGGTGGCGACCGGGAGCAACCCACGCGTGACGGTGCGTGGGCGCCGCAGGGCCGTGATCAGCAGTTGGACGTGCATATGTGCGCCGTCGATTCCTCGCAGGTGGCGTGCGAGATGCACTTGTAGCCGGGATAGTCGGCCTCGTTGCAGTGTTCTCCCACACCACAACGCAGGCTGCGTGCGGTGTCCAGTATCTGCAGAACCGCCTGGTCTTCCTCTGAATTGACCCTGACATCGGGCATGACCGCCACCAGATGCTCAAACCCAAACGGCTTCAGCACGCGATGGAGATCGGCCGCCCCCAGTTCCCGTGCCAGATCGGAGTAATCGAAAGTGGTCAGTCCGAGGTCATTGAACCGTAGCGATGCGGTGAAGCGCGCGCGCGATGCAGGCGTCAGTTTGTAAAGGGGAAAAGTATCGGTATCCCCGAATGTCTTTGCATACGCATCGAATGATCGCTGATCGGTGATCGACGCTGTTCTCTTTTCCAGCTGCAGTCGCTGGTCGTCCAGGCGCGTCGTTGTTGCCGCTCCGTCAGCCTTGAACCCTGCAGATGCCTGCGTCGACAGCAGGAGCATGACGAAGCCGACTGTCAGCCGCGACGTTTTCCTCTTCATTGCAGTACCCCGGTTGCCCGGAAGATTCCGGTAGCCACGGTTGTACGCCGATTCTGTCCGAGCGCGCCGACCCAAGGTCAGGTTCGCGGAAATTGAGACATATCTTTGCCTCCGCTCACACTTTTCAAGCCCTACCCGCATTGCGGACATGTCCATTTGCGACATGGTCGCGCATCAAAAGAAAGGGCCGGCATTGCGCCGGCCCTTCTTCATTGCATCACGCCATCAACCGCATCAGAACTTCGCGGTGAACTCGACGCCGAACGTGCGCGGCTCGTTGAGGAAGCCGGTCAGGTTGTTGAAGTCGATCGCGCCGACCACGCGGGTCTGGTTGGTCAGGTTGCGGCCGAACACAGCCACGTCGTACTGGCCGTAATCCCAGTTGTAGCCCACGCGCAGGCCACCTTCCAGCGAGCTGCGGCTGCGGAACTCCGGCGACTCGTACAGGAAGAAGTTCACCGCGCTCTTGTATGCCCAGTCGGTGTAGACGTAGACCTCGCTGGCGTCGTTCACCGGGAAGCCGGCACGCAGGGTCAGGTTGTGGATCCACTTCGGCGCCTGCGGCAGTGGGTTGCCGTTGACCAGCGCGTAGGTGCCGCCGTTGATGACGGTGGTCGGGTCGGTGATGGTGCAGCCACCGCCACAGATCGCCACGGCCAGATCCTTGTCCTTGATCTCGGTGTCGTTGTAGCTGCTGCCCAGGGTCATCAGCACGTGGTCGGTCAGGTACGCCTCGAAGTCCAGCTCGAAGCCCTGGCCGATGGTCTTGTCGGCGTTGAGCAGGGTGGCGGTGTTGTTGCTGCCACCCACGGCGATCAGCTGCTGGCCATCGACGTTGTAGCGGAACACGTTGAAGCCCAGGCGTGCGCGACGGTCGAACAGGTCGGCCTTGATGCCGGCTTCATACGAGATCACCTTCTCCGAATCGGCCTGGGTGACGCCGCCGAAGGCCAGACGGCCCTGGATCGACGGTGCACGGAAGCCCTTGGCCACGCGCGCATAGGCGTTGATGTTGTCGGTGATCTGGTAGACGCCGCTCAGGTCCCAGCTGACATCGTCGACATCGCTGTTGGCCAGGTACGGACCGCTGACCGGGGTGCCACCCGGCACGGCCTGCAGCACGCTGGCGGTGAAGTCCTTCTTGTCCTGGGTGTAACGCACGCCGGCACGCAGCTTGAAGCGGTCGGTCACGTCCAGATCGCCCGAGGCGAACGCCGCCCAGGCCTTGTTGCGCTGGCTCTGCACGGCATGGCCGGTCTGCGGGTTGCCCGGGGTCAGCGAGTCGTAGTTGAAGCTGTCGATGGTCACGTCTTCATCGAAGTAGAAGACGCCGGCCTGCCAGTCGAAGCGGCCCCACTCGTTGGATTCGACGCGGAATTCCTGCGTCCACTGGCGGTGGTGCGGCAGGCCGTCAGCCGATTCGGACGGGAACGGAATGTTGCCCGGGCCGTAGTTGCCGGCGCCCAGGAACGAGGCACCGTAGCCGCCGTCGACGTCGCCGTGGTTCAGCGATTCGGCGGTTTCATAGCCGGTGATCGAGTGCAGGGTGACGCGGCCGAGGTCCCACTTGATGCGTGCGCTGCCGCCCCAGGTTTCCAGGTTGGAGAAGTTCAGGCCGTCGGTGGAGACCTTGTCGCGGTCGAAGTTCTCGACCAGCGCATTGCTGCCCTTCTGGATGATGTTGGCGCGGAACAGGCGGGCGGTGCCGTTGAGCTTGCGCTTGTGCAGGTTGAACAGCGCTTCGACGTCATCACCTTCGTACAGGAACTGCACGCGGCCCGCGGCTTCGTCATAGCCTTCGAATCCCGAGCTGGGTGCATTGGCAACGGTGTTGTCGACGTAGTTGTCGCGGCGCTGGTACAGCGCCGACACGCGCGCCGACCAGCGGCTGGTCAGCGGGCCGCCGTAGGCGCCCTGCACGTTCCAGGTGTCATACGTGCCGTAGGACATCTTCACGTAGCCATCGGCGTCCTGCGACGGACGGGCCGAATCGAACTTGACCACGCCGGCCGGGGTGTTGCGGCCGAACAGCGTACCCTGCGGGCCACGCAGCACTTCCACGCCGGCCAGGTCGAACAGCGGGAAGCCCTTCAGCAGCGGGCTTTCCTGCACCACGTCGTCATACACCAGCGAGACCGGCTGCGACGCGTTGAGATCGAAGTCGGTGTTGCCCAGGCCGCGGATGTAGAAGCGCGGGAAGGCACGACCGTAGGACGATTCGATGTTCAGGCTGGGCACGCGGGCCGACAGGAAGCGGATGTCATCGCCGGCAGAGCCGAGCACATCCAGCTTCTCACCCTGGATCGCCGTGATCGCGACCGGCACGTCCTTGGCGTTCTCGACGCGGCGCTGTGCGGTGACCTGCAGGGCGTCGAGGGCAACCGGATCCTTGGCAGCGGAGGTTTCCTGGGCAGCTGCTACCAGCGGCAGCAGGGCGGAAAGAGCGGCAACGAGGGGACGCGCGACCGGAAATCGGCCACGGGAAGTGCGGGTCGGAGACATGGCGGTAGGCTGTGTTTGGAGGGGTGGTGAAACGGCGCTACCAGATAATTGTTGCAATACAGCACCTGCGCCGCAAATGCCGATCGTTCATGGCGTTTGCCCGCAGCGCCACCGGCAGGCCGCTAGACTCGGTGTTTCCCCTTGCTACAGAGCTGCTGCAATGACCCAGTGGTACTTCCATGCCGCCGGCCAGGCCGAGCGCATCGGCCCGCTCGATGAGGGCGACGCGCGCCGTTTTGCGCAGGAGAATCCGCATGCACTGGCCTGGAGCCAGGGCATGGACGGCTGGACACCCGTGTCCGAAACAGCCGCATTGCAGGGCGCTGCGCCCCCGGTTGGGCCCACCTCGCCCGTCCCCGCGCCGCCGGTGCCGACTGTTGCCGCGACGGCCGCAACGCAGACCGTCAGCAGCAGTGGCGGCCAAGGCGATCCCATCGATTTCCGCATCGTCGGCCATGAAATGCAGTTCGTGGAGATCGGCCTGGACCCGGGCGAAAGCGCGATCGCCGAGGCCGGCGCGCTGATGTTCAAGGAATCCACGGTGCAGATGGACACCGTGTTCGGCGACGGCTCGCAGGCCAGCAGCGGCTTCATGGGCAAGGTGATGGCCGCCGGCAAGCGCGTGCTGACCGGCGAGAGCCTGTTCGCCACCGTCTACACCCAGAGCGGCCACGGCAAGGGCAAGGTCGCCTTCGCCGCGCCCTACCCCGGCACCGTGCTGGCGATGAAGCTGGACCAGCATGGCGGCCGCCTGATCTGCCAGAAGGACAGCTTCCTGGCCGGCGCGCGCGGCGTGCAGATCGGCGTGCAGTTCCAGCGCAGGATCATGACCGGGCTGTTCGGCGGCGAGGGCTTCATCATGCAGAAGCTGGAGGGCGACGGCTGGGTGTTCATCCACGCTGGCGGCTGCGTGGTCGAGCGCGAGCTGGCGGCTGGCGAGCGCCTGGACGTGGATACCGGCTGCGTGGTGGCCTACCACCCGACCGTGGACATGGATGTGCGCCGTGTCACCGGCGTCAAGAGCATGCTGTTCGGTGGCGAGGGTGTGTTCCTGGCCACGCTGACCGGCCCGGGCAAGGTCTGGCTGCAATCGCTGCCGTTCTCGCGCCTTGCCGGGCGCATGTGGATGGCGGCGCCGCAGGGCGGTGGCCAGAGCCGTGGCGAGGGCTCGGTGCTCGGCGGACTCGGCCGGATGCTGGACGGCGACAACCGGTTCTGACCGCCTCCGGTAGTGCCGGCCGCTGGCCGGCAACCTCATGGACCTCTGCCGGCATCCCAGCAATTGCCGGCCAGCGGCCGGCACTACCTTTATGAATAGGTAACTCCCCCACCCTGCCCGCCCCGCCAGCGCTTCGGTATGCTGGCGCCCTTTCCAGAATCCGGCGCCGCGAGCGCATTGCCGATGAGCCTGTTCCGCCCCCGCATGCTGCTGTCCGTCGCCCTGATCGGCCTGCTGGCCGGCTGCGGCGGCGATCCGGTCCGTCCCACGCCGCCGTCGGCACCGACCGTGGTGCCGCAGGCCAAGCCGGTGAAGATCGGCATCGCGCTGGGTGGCGGCGCAGCCAAGGGCTTCGCCCACATCGGCGTGATCAAGATGTTGGAAGCCAACGGCTTTGAACCGGTGGTGGTGTCCGGCACCAGCGCCGGCAGCGTGGTCGGCGCGCTGTATGCCAGCGGCATGGACGCGTTCCAGATGCAGAGCAAGGCGGTGGCGCTGGACGAAGCCAGCATCCGCGACGTGCGACTGTTCTCCGGTGGCCTGGTGCAGGGCCAGAAGCTGCAGGACTACGTCAACGAACAGGTGGCCAACCGCCCGGCCGAACGCCTGAAGAAGCCGTTCGCCGCCGTCGCCACGCAGCTGGAAACCGGCGAGCGCGCGATCTTCGTGCGCGGCAACGTCGGCCAGGCCGTGCGTGCGTCGAGCAGCATCCCCGGCGTGTTCGAGCCGGTGAAGATCGGTGGCCACAACTACATCGATGGCGGCGTGGTCAGCCCGGTGCCGGTGGATGCCGCGCGCCAGCTAGGCGCCGACTTCGTGATCGCCGTGGACATCTCCAGCAAGGCCAGTGGCAAGGCGCCCACCGGCATGCTCGGCATCGTCAACCAGTCGATCTCGATCATGGGCCAGCGCCTGGGCGAGCAGGAACTGGCGCGCGCCGACATCGTGATCCGGCCGAAGGTACTGGACATCGGCGCTGCCGATTTCAGCCAGCGCGGCACCGCGATCCTGGAGGGCGAGAAGGCCGCGATGGCGGCGATGCCGCAGATCCGCGCGAAGATCCAGCAGCTGCAGAAGGCACGTGCTGCGGCAGCCGCACCCGCGCCGGTGGCGGCGCCGAAGTGCGAGGAAGCCTCGCGCCTGGGCAAGCTGATGGGCCGCAAGGACAAGTGCTGATCGGTTGATGCCTGGCCACCGGACACGCCCGGTGGCCGCTCAGGACTCCAGCTGCGACAGCGGCAGTGCCTGGAAGCCCTTGACCGTGCGCAGCACGAAGCTGGAATTGGCATCGGCCACGCCCCCGGCGTTGAGCAGCCGGTCCAGCAGGAAGTGCGAGAAGTGTTCCAGGTCGCGCACGTAGACATGCAGCAGATAGTCCATGTCGCCGGTCAGCGCATGGCAGGCCACTACTTCATCCCAGCCCTGCACGCTGTCCACGAAATGGCCGATGGCGGCCTGGTCGTGCTTTTCCAGCTGCACGCGCACGAAGGCCTGCAGGCCCAGGCGCAGCTGCCGTGGCTCCAGCCGCGCACCGTAGCCGACGATCACGCCCTCGCTTTCCAGCCGCTGCAGGCGCCGCAGGCAGGCCGAGGGCGAAAGGTTCACCCGCGCCGCAAGCTCGGCGTTGGTGGCGCGCCCATCCTTCTGGATTTCCGCCAGCAGGCGTATATCCGTGCGATCGAACTGGACTTCTCCGGCCATTGTTGCCCCGCAACATGGTGAGTACGCAAGGATATTGCGCCAACAAGGCCAATCGGCGCAACTTTTGCAACCCTGTTGCGCGCGCCCTGCCCTAGTATCGTGGGTATCCCTTCAAGGAGTGCCCCATGGACCTCGCCCAGCCCCGCCGCGTCGAACACCAGCAGACCGACAAGGGCTACGTGCCGGTGTACACCACCGCGCTTGTCGAGCAGCCGTGGGACACCTACAGCGCCGACGACCACGCCACCTGGAGCACGCTGTACCAGCGCCAGCGCGAGCTGCTGGTCGGCCGTGCCTGCCAGGAGTTCCTGGATGCGCAGGACGAGATGGGCATGAGCGCGCACATGATTCCGCGCTTCGACCAGCTCAACGAAGTGCTCGGCGCCGCCACCGGCTGGACCCTGGTCGGCGTTGAAGGCCTGCTGCCGGAACTGGATTTCTTCGACCACCTGGCCAACCGCCGCTTCCCGGTGACCTGGTGGATCCGCCGCCCGGACCAGATCGACTACATCGCCGAGCCGGACCTGTTCCACGATCTGTTCGGCCACGTGCCGCTGCTGATGAACCCGGTGTTCGCCGACTACATGGAGGCCTACGGCCGCGGTGGCGTCAAAGCCCACGCGATCGGCCCGGATGCACTGCAGAACCTCACGCGCCTGTACTGGTACACGGTGGAATTCGGCCTGATCGACACGCCCGACGGCCTGCGCATCTACGGTGCCGGCATCGTGTCGTCGAAGGGTGAATCGCTGTACTCGCTGGAATCGGCGGCGCCCAACCGCATCGGCTTCGACCTGCAACGGATCATGCGCACGAAGTACCGCATCGATACCTTCCAGAAGACCTACTTCGTCATCGACAGCTTCGAACAGCTGATGCAGGCGACCTCGCCGGACTTCACCCCGATCTATGCCGCACTGGCCGACCAGGCGCACCTGCCCGCCGGTGATGTACAGGCCGATGACCGCGTGTTCCAGGCCGGTACCGGCGAAGGCTGGGCCGACGGCGGCGACGTGTAGACACGCGGTCGCGCAGGTAGTCTGCGGGACATGACTGATGTGTTTGCTGCCTTCCGCGTCACCGACGTCGCCTTCGACGACGACTTCATCCTGCTGACCCTGGCCGATGGCCGGCGTACCCGCCAGCCGCTGCGTTGGGCGCCGGCACTGTTCGAAGCCACGCCCGAGCAGCGCGCGCAGTGGGTCGCCACGGCCAATGGCCTGGGCGTGAACTGGCCGGCCCTGCTGCCGCCGCGCGAGGATGGCGTGGTCGATGTTCCCAACCAGGTGTGGGACGACCGCTACGAGGCGGCGCTGGCGCGCTTGAAGGCGGCCGCATGGGCGCTGGATGCGTTGTCCGATGAAGACCAGCAGCTGGTGGCGCTGTGGCGCATGGAAGCGGACATCAACAACGGCGGCTTCATGCAGTTCCTGTGCAACTGGGGTGACCCTACCTGCCAGCTGGCGCTGCGTGCGTTGCAGGCGATGGGCGCGGTGCAGACCCACGCGATCCTGGCCGGCATGCGCGGGTTGCTGGACCGGCTGGAGGACGACCCGGCGATCACGCAGCTGCACGAGCTGTACGGCGCGATGACCGAGGAGGAGCAGGCCGCCCTGCACGCCTTCGACGAAGCCTATTTCGAGCGGCCGGAAGACCTGGCGCGGTTGGGGCTGAAGCATTTCGGGCCGGAGCCGTTGTAGAGCCAAGCGCGGATCGCGTTGATCTGTAGAGCCGAGCCCATGCTCGGCTGCGTTCAATCACGCGGGTACGCCAGCAGCACCACCAGATCCTCCTCACCCACCTGCTGCAGCGCGTGCGTGCTGCCCGTGCGCGTCAGCAGCGCGTGGCCCGCGCGCACGTCATGCTGCTTGCCATCCAGCACGTAGCTGCCCTGCCCGCTCACGATGTAGTAGATCTCGTCCTTGTGCTGCGGGTGCAGGCCGATGCCGGCGCCCTTGTGCAGCACCCGCTTGCGCAGCACTAACGGCAGATTCGCCGCGCCAGCGAAGAACGGATACGCGGTGGTCGGCCCTGCACCACCGTGCGGGCCGGGCTGCGTACGCGCAACCGTGTCTTCGTGCAACACCTGCGAGGGCCACTGCGCATCGGCGCCCTGCCCTGCGCCCGTCACATCGCAGTCGATGTCACGCACCAGCGCCGGTTGCAGCGCCGGCAGCAGCGGCACCGCCTCGCGCAGCACCAGGCAGGCCACCGCATTGGCACCGGCCACGCTGAAGTGTGTGCCGTCGGCCTTGTTCTGCTCGGGCACGAACAGGAAATACGGCCGCGCGCCCTGCTCGCCCAGCGCGCGGATCCAGCGTGTGCTGCGGTCGTTGAGCTCGATCAGCGCGACGTGCTCGCGCGCCGCCAACTGCTGCATCGCCAGCGTGTAGCGCGCGTGCGTGTCCAGCAGTGAACCGAAGTCGTACAGCAGTCGCGCCACCGGCGTGACCAGTATCGGTGTCGCGCCCTTGTCGCGCGCCACCTGCACATGGCGCATCAGCAGGCGCGGATAGTCAGTGTCCGGATCGGTGTAACGCGTGCGGTCTTCGAACTTCGCATCGTTGTGGCCGAACTGGATCAGCAGCACGTCGCCGCGGCGAAGCTCGCTGGCGATCGCCTCCAGGCGCCCTTCGTCGATGAAGCTGCGCGTGCTGCGCCCGCTCTTGGCGTGGTTGTGTACTTCGAAGCGCGCCGGGTCCAGGTAGCTCTGCAGCGCCTGGCCCCAGCCCGCCTGCGGCGCACGCTCCGGCCCGTACTCGGCGGCGGTGGAGTCACCGGCGATGAACAGCCGCACCGGCGCCGCCTGCGCGGTGGTGCACGAGAGCAGCAACAGCAGCAGCAGGTTGCGCATGGCGGAGCCCCGGTAGTGCCGGCCGCTGGCCGGCAACCTCATTAACGATGAAAGCACCGCCTCGATGCCGGCCAGCGGCCGGCACTACCCAAGACCGCGCGTCAGCGCGCCAGCCAACCACCATCCACCGGCAGCACCGCACCGTTGATGTAATCCGACGCCGACGAAGCCAGGAACACGGCCGCACCGGCCAGGTCGTCCGGGGTACCCCAGCGGCCGGCCGGGATGCGGTCGAGGATGGCCTTGTTGCGGTCCTGGTCGGCGCGCAGCTGGGCGGTGTTGTCCGTTGCCATGTAGCCCGGCGCGATGGCGTTGATGTTCACGCCCTTGCCTGCCCACTCGTTGGCCAGCAGGCGGGTGATGCCGGCGATACCGCTCTTGCTGGCGGTGTACGACGGCACGCGGATACCGCCCTGGAACGACAGCATCGAAGCAATGTTGATGATCTTGCCGTGGCCCTGTTCGATGAAATGGCGGCCGGCAGCCTGCGAGATGAAGAACGCAGACTTGATGTTGACGTTCATCACGTCATCCCAGTCCTGCTCGCTGAAGTCCACCGCATCGGCACGGCGAATCAGGCCGGCGTTGTTGACCAGGATGTCCAGCCCGCCCAGGCCCTCGATGGTTTCGCGCACCACGCGCGCCACCGGCTCGATGCTGATCAGGTTGGCCTCGATGGCCAGGCAGCGGCGTCCCAGCGCGGTGATCTTTTCGATGGTTTCGGTGGGCGGGGCGATGCCGGCCACGGCGACGTCGGCGCCAGCGGCGGCCAATGCCACGGCGATGCCCTGGCCCAGGCCGGTATTACCACCGGTTACCAGAGCGACCTTGCCTTCCAGGCTGAAGGGATTAGCCATTGCGTATGCATTCCTTGATAGAGGCGAGCGGGATCAGCGGCAACGGCCGCCGGCACGCGGTGCGTGGCGGCCGGGCAGGGCTTACTTGAGCTGGCAGATGTCCAGCACGTGCATGTCGGTGTAATCGAGGTTCTCGCCACCCATCGCCCAGATGAAGGCGTAGTTGCTGGTGCCGGCGCCCATGTGGATCGACCACGGCGGTGACACCACCGCTTCGTTGTTCTGGATCACGATGTGGCGCTGCGCGGCCGGCTCACCCATGAAGTGGTAGACGCGGTCGCTGTCACCGAGGTCGAAGTAGAAGTAGACCTCGCTGCGGCGGTCGTGCAGGTGCGGCGGCATGGTGTTCCAGACGCTGCCCGGCTTGAGCACGGTCAGGCCCAGCAGCAGCTGCGAGGACTGGCAGGTGGCCGGCACGATGTACTGGTAGATGGTGCGCTCGTTGCTGGTTTCCAGCGCGCCGCGATCCAGCGCCACCGCATCCTTGATCGACAGCTGCCTGGTTTCGAAGCGAGCGTGGGCGGGGGTCGAAGCCAGGTAGAACTGCGCCGGGTTGGCGGCGTCCTGCGAGGCGAACACGACATCCTTGCTGCCCATGGCCACGTACAGGCCGTCCTTCGGGCCCAGCGTGTAGACCGTGCCGTCGACGGTGATGGTACCGGTGCCACTGCCGACGTTGATCACGCCCAGTTCCCGGCGTTCCAGGAACGGATGGCCCGCCGCCGACGCCGGTTCGGTCTGGGTCGGCAGGGCCAGCGGTGCGTCCACCGGTGCGGCACCACCGATCACGAAGCGCTCGTAGTGGGTGTACTTGAGGGTCACCGCACCGGCATTGAACAGGCCATCGAGCAGGTACAGGTCGCGCAGCTGGTCGTTGCTGGCACCGTTGATGGCATCGGGATGGGTGGCGTAGTGGGTCTTGCAGTACATGGCATCTCCAGAGCGGGGGGCGGGCCGACGGGTCGGCCCCGGCACGGTTCACGGTCGATTCTAGCCAGACAGGAAACCGGTGTCATTTTGCGTCGCACGATAGCGGGGGCTGGCCGGGCGGGGCGAGGTAGAGGGGGTGGGAAGGTGAAGTGTCACCACCAACGGTGGTGACCTTCCGGATTGAGGCCTTCGGCCTCAGTCCTCTGGCGGCTGGCAGGAATCGCGCACGATCAGGTGCGGCCGCACGCTGGCAATGGGCAACGATGCCTGGCCTTCGGGCTGGATCAGCATCGCCGCAGCGGTACGCCCGGTGTCGCGGGTATGCCTGCGTACCGAGGTCAGCGAAGGCCACAGGCGGGAGGCCAGCGGGCTGTCGTCATAGCCGACGATGGACAGCTGACGCGGAATGTTGATGCCGGCGCGCAGCGCCACCTTGTAGATGCCGGCGGCCATTTCGTCGTTGCCGGTGAAGATGGCGGTCGGGCGGCGCTTGCCCAGCAGCAGTTTCTCGGCAGCGGCCACGCCGGATTCGAAGGTGTAGCCCGCCTCGATGATGCGGTCCTTCGGCAGCTCGATACCGCGCTGTGACAACGCGTCGATGAAGCCGGCGGTACGTTCATGGGCGGAACGGTAGGCGCTGGGACCGGTCACCAGGGCAATGTCACGGTGGCCGAGCGAAAGCAGATAGTCGGCGGCTTCGGCTGCACCGTCACGGTCATGGGTGACCACCATCTGTGAGCTTTCATCCAGCGGCAGTGCAGCGACGCGGGTGAAGCGGCAGCCGATCTCATCGAGCATGTCCGCCAGCGCCTGGTCTTCCGAGGCGCGCGGCACCAGGATCACGCCGTGTAGCTTCTGCTGCTGCACGAAGCGGCGCACGCCCTCGATGTAACCTGGGCTTCGGCTGTCACAGGGGTGCACCACCAGCTCGAAGCTGGATCCGCGCAGTGCGTCCAGCGCACCGTACTGCATGTCCACGATGTACTGTGCGGTGGGGTTGTCGTAGACCATGCCGATCAGGAAGGAGCGGCGGAAGGCCAGTCCACGGGCCAGCGGATCGGGCATGTAGCCCACTTCACGCATCAACGCTTCCACCTTGTCGCGCGTGTCCTTGCGCACCAGCGGTGAGTTGTTGATGATTCTTGAAACCGTTTTCTTGGATACACCCGACAGTCGCGCGATGTCGTTGATGGTGGCTGCCTTGCCCTTCGCCAATGCCGGCGTAGCGGCATCGTTCTTGTTGCGCACTGACATGTTTTGAACCCGATAAGTCTGGGGATTCCGGCTCCGCGCTCAATCCAGCGCGCGGTAGCGGAAGTTGCGGAAGGTTACCGTACCGTCGCCGGCCGCATACAGCGCCGGCTTCAGCGCCAGGAACCTGCCCGCTACATTGTGATGGTAACCGGACACTTCCATCTGAACCGGATACTTCTGCCAAGTGTGCCCGTCGGTACTGGAGTGGAAGGTGACGATGTGGCGGTTGTTGGTGACCCGCAGCCACAGCCGGCCGCCACGCGCACCGGCCGCCAGTCGGGCAGGGCGCTCCTCGCCGTAGCGATGCATGATGAACGACTCGCCATTGCTGCCCACTCCCGCATACAGGCGGTCGCTGTAGAACAGCAGCGCGCCGCCCACGGCGCCGGGGGCGATCTCCATCTCCACGTCGAACTGGTAGGCCGGGTCGCCGGCGATGGTGGTCAGTGGGGAGGCGTCGCGCGGGCTGTTGCCCTTGCCCTCCAGGACCAGACCGTTGCCGCTGAAACCCAACCGCCGGTACTCATCCGGTGCCGGGTTGAAGAACGCCCACTGCGGGCCGAGCGTGCTGCCTCGGAAATCGTCCGACAGCGCCATGCCATGCGGGGCCAGTGCCTGTCCGGCCGGCTTGCGCAGCGGCTGGCCGAGATCGCCGCCGGTGGCCCGGAACCAGCCATCGCCGGTCCACTCGATCGGCTCCAGCAGGGCCTGCCGCCCCAGCGTCCAGAAGCCGTTCTCGTAACCGTGGTACATCATCCACCAGCGTCCATCGGTGCCTTCGATCACCGTCGCGTGGCCCCGAGACCACCAGGGTTCGGCCGCCGACCGCGTGCGCGTGATCGGATTGTTGGGGGCATTCACCCAGGGACCGTGGATCGAACGCGAGCGCGCGGTGATCACCATGTGCCCGGTCGGTGGGCCGGCAGTACCGCCCACCGCGGTGGTCATGTAGTACCAGCCATCGCGGAAGTGGATCTTCGGGCCCTCCTGCGCGTAGGCCTCCACGTCCCAGCTTTCCGGGTAGCGCCAGCCGTCATAGACATGCGTCGGCGTGCCGACCACGCTCAGACCATCGTCGGCCAGCTGCACATAGTCGCCGCCGCTCAGGAACAGATAGCGCTTGCCGTCCTCGCCCACCGCATGACCGGGATCGATGTAGCCCCCCAGGCCGATATCGATCGGCGCGCTCCACGGGCCCTTGATGTCATCGGCCCAGACCACGAAGTTGCTGCGCCGGCCAGCGGTACGGGCCGGGAAGTAGATGAAGTAGCGCCCCTTGTGCTTGACGATGTCCGGCGCCCAGATCGCGCCGACGTTGCGGGTGATGGCATGGCCGAGCGGCTGCCAGTTCACCAGGTCGCGCGAATGCCAGATCGGCAGGCCGGGATAGGCATCGAACGAAGACAGCGTGAGGTAGTAGTCGTCGCCGTCCTTGAGCACCGACGGATCAGGGCGGTCACCGGCCAGTACCGGGTTCAGGAAAGTGCCATCGCCCCGGTCGGCCTGGCGCTGGTGTTCCAGCCCCCGCGCCCACGGCGTCGGTACCGGCGCGGCATCGGTGGCCGCCACCGGCAACGCCGGCATCAGCAGAGCGAGCAGGGTGGCGGCGGTGACGATACGCAGCGCGTGCATGGCGGCCTCCTCCGGTCTCAGCCGCGCAGCGCGGCTGGCAACCACAGTGACAGGGCGGGGAAGAAGGTGACCACCAGCAGCACGCCCAGCGCGGCGAACCAGAACGGCCAGATGGTGCGCATGCTCTGGCCCACGCTGATCTTGCCGATGGAGGTCCCGATGAACAGCACCGATCCCACCGGCGGTGTCACCAGGCCCAGACCGCCCGTCAGCACCAGCACCAGGCCGAAGTGGATCGGATCGATGCCGTAGGCCCTGGCCACCGGCAGGAAGATCGGCGTGCAGATCAGGATCATCGGCGCCAGGTCCATGAAGGTGCCCAGCAACAGCAGCATCACCACGATCATCAGCAGCACCATGAACTGGCTGTGCGCGAACGACTGCAGGAAATCCACGGCCGCAGCCGGTACCTGCAGGTAGGCCAGCAGCCAGCCGAAAACGGCGGCGGTGGCGATCACGAACAGGATCACGCCGGTACTGCGCGCGGCATGGATGACGGTGTCGAAGAACTCGCGCCAGCGCAGCTGCCGGTACAGCACGGTGGTGACCAGCAAGGCATAGACCACGGCGATGGCCGCGCTCTCCACGGCGGTGAAGATGCCGGCACGGATGCCGACGAAGATCAGCGCGACCAGGCCCAGGCCGGGCAGGGCGGAGACAATGCGCAGCGCCACGGCGCGCCAGCCGGGGAACACTTCCACGCCGTAGCCGCGACGTCGTGCCACCACATAGCCGGTGATCATCAATGCCAGCGTCATCAGCAGCGCCGGTACGATGCCCGCAGCGAACAGATCGGCGATGGACAGGCCCCCTCCCGCCGCCGCCGAGAACAGGATCAGGTTGTGCGATGGCGGTACCAGCAACGCCACCAGCGCAGCGGTGATGCTGACATTGACGGCGAAATCGCGGTCATAGCCGCGCTTGACCATCTGCGGAATCATCGTGCCACCGACCGCCGACACATCGGCGATGGCTGAGCCGGACACGCCACCGAAGAACAGCGAGGACAGGATCGAGACCTGGCCCAGGCCACCGCGCAGGCGTCCGACCAGTGACGAGGCCAGCGCGATCAGCCGCTCGGAGATGCCGCCGCGCATCATGATCTCGCCTGCAAAGATGAACAGTGGAATGGCGATGAGCGAGGCGGAGCCGGTGCCGGCCGAGATCTGTTGCACCAGCACGATGCTGGGAATGTCCAGGTAGAGCAGGGTGGCCAGCGCCGCGGCGGCCAGCGCGTAGGCCACCGGCACGCCCAGCAGAAGCAGCACGGCGAATACGGAGAACAGGATGGTGATGCCCATGGATCAACGATCTCCTTCAGCGTCGTCGCTGCCGGCGTCGCGGGCCTGCAGCGCTTTCCACGCACGGTTCAGCGCGAACAGCACCATCAGCGCACCACCCACGGCCAGCGGCAGGTAGTTGATGCTCTGCGGCAAGTTGGCGCCGGCGGTCTTGATGTCCAGCCCGTCCAGCAGCAGGTCGGCCGACCAGAAGGCGATGAACCCACCCAGCACGGCCACCACCACCTGCACCAGCACATCCACCGCGCGGCGCACGCCAGGGCCCATGTGAGCGTGCAGCAGGAAGAAGCCGAAGTGGCGGTTGGTATGCACGCCGCAGGCGGCGCCCAGGCTCATCGCCGTGGCCAGCAGCAGCAGGGTGACCGGCTCGGTCCAGCTGGGCGAATCGTTGATGACGTAGCGCGCGAACACCTGCCAGCCCTGTACCACCACCAGCCCCAGAAGGGCAGCGACGGCACAGTAGATGGCGATGTCGGCGATGCGGTCCAGCAGTCGCTGTGCGGGCCCGGCGGTGGCCGGCAGGGTCTTGGTCATGGCAGATGTCCTCAGGCAGCGCGGATGCGGTCAACCAGCGCGGCGATGTCCGGGTGTTGCAGGTACTGCTTGAGCAGCGGCTGGGCGGCGGCCCGGAAGGCGGGCATGTCGACCTCATTGGCTTTCACGCCATAGGCCAGCACGGCGCGGCGTGCAGCGTCCTCCGACGCGTCCCAGTGCTCGCGCATCACCGTCACCGATGCGCGTGCGGTGTGCAGCAACAGCTGGCGATCATCCGCGCCCAATCGTTCGAAGCGGGCGCGCGACATCAGCAGCACGTCCGGTGCGTACGAATGGTCGCTCTGCGACCAGTAGTGCGCCGCCTCGAAGTGGCGGCTGGAGTGGAAGCTGCGCATGTTGTTCTCGGCACCATCGATCATGTGCGTTTCCATGCCCGAGAACGTGTCGCCCAGCGACATCGGCGTCGGATTGGCACCGAGCAGGCGCATCAACTGGATGAAGATGTCCGAGGAGGCCACGCGCAGCTTCAGGCCATGCAGATCCTTCGGCGAAATGATCGGATGCTTGGTGTTGTAGAAGCAGCGTGCGCCGGAATCGTAGATCGCCAGTCCGACCAGGTCGCGGCTTTCAAAGCCGCGCAGCACCGTGTCTGCCACGCCGCTATCGAGCGCGGCGCGCTGGTGCGCGACCGACCTGAAGACATAGGGCAGGCAAAGCGCCTGGGTCAGGGGAAATGCATTGTTCAGTGCACCGGCATACACGCGGGTGATGTCGATGGCACCGAAGCGTGCCATGTCGATCGCTTCCGACTCGCGGCCCAGCTGCCCTGAATGATACTGGCGCAGGTGCAGCCGGCCGTTGGTCTCACGCTCCAGCGTTTCGCCGATCCACTTCACCGCAGTGACGGTCGGGTAGTCGGCCACGTGCACGTCGGTGGCGGTCAGCAGGGTGCTGCCGTCCACGCTGCCGTCCGGCCCGCGGCCGCAGGCGGCGAGCATCGGCGTAGCCAGTGCGGCAGCGCCACCGGCCAGGAAGTTACGTCGTGTGATCATCTGCGCCCTCCCGCGCGTGTTCACCAGGGCAGGCCAGCGGTCAACCCGCTGGCACGGCCCGGCAGGCAATGTCACCGAAGCCGGCAAAGCGCACCAGCGCCGTTTGTCCTGCCTCGATGTCGTGGATGCCGGTGGCATTGCCGGTTGCGATCAGATCGCCCTTGCGTAGCGGCCGGCCGCGCAGCGCCGAACGGGACAGTGCGAAGGCGTAGGCCGCACGCAGGCCACCGGGCAGGCGGGGCGCACCACCGGAACCGACCACCTCGCCGTCGATGAGGGTTTCCGCGCGCAGGTCGATCTCATCGCGGGCCGTCCAGCCGGCAATCTCCTGCCCCAGCACCAGCCCGTTGTTGTTGCCGAAGTCGGATACCACGACGCGCGGGCCCAGTTCGTTGATGGTGGCCAGCGGGCTGCTGGCCACTTCCACGCCGATGTAGAGGCGCGCGGGCAGGGCCTCAGCCTGCTCCGGAGACCAGTGCAGCTGACCGGCCGGCGCGTCTTCCAGCAGCTCCAGCACATACTCTGCCTCCACTGCACCGAAACCGCCGACGAACACCGGGATGTCCGTTGTTCCACCGGTATCATTCCAGAGCTGACGTTTGAAGATCGGCCCCAGCAGGCGCTCATCCCCGGAACCATCGCGACGCTCGGCGGCGATGTATCCCACCTTCCAGCCGATCACCTGGTCGTCCCAGAGATCAATCGCCTGGTCCTGGACCAGGTAGGCATTCACCAGATCTGCCGGGATAGCGCCTGGAAACGCAGGCAGGGTGTTGCCTGCGCGGCGTGCGGCGGTGAAGGCGCGGGCGATCGCGGCTGCATCGTCCGGCGTCGGCGTCTGCCCCTGTGTGCCGTGTTCGTTGCTCAAGAACGGTCTCCCTCTGCGTTGTTGCACTGCCCATCGACAGCGTCTGCAGGAGGTGTATATGGTAAACCGGTGTCATCACGCAAGCCGCAGCGCACCACGCCCTCTTTCCCGGCGCGTGCGGCACGCTGCCCACCCCCGCTGGAGCCCGGTCCGACATGCGTTTGCCCCCCCTTGTACTGTGCCTGTCCGTTCTGCTGGCCGCTGCGCCCGCACCTGCCGCCGAGGTCCCACTGCGCGACGGGCAGCGGCTGGGCAGGGAGGTCGCGGGCGAACGCCTGCCCCTATGGCCAGACGGCCGGGTGCCCGGCGAAAGCAGCCCGGCACGGCCGGCGCGCGTGGTTGAACGCAGCCCCGACCCGGCCCATCCGGACCGGTTCGTGGATGGCATCGATGCGCCCTACCTGATGGTGCACACCCCTGTACATCCGAACGGCCATGCCGTGCTGGTCATTCCAGGCGGTGGTTACCAGCGGGTGGTGATCGACAAGGAAGGCAGTGCGCTGGTACCCGACTGGGTGCAGCGCGCCGGGTTTACCCTGTTCGTCCTTCGCTACCGTCTGCCGCAGCCGGGCAGGGACCGCCAGGCCGCGCTGGCCGATGCCCAGCGCGCGCTGCGGGTGGTGCGCGACCAGGCCGCGCGGCGCGGCCTGCGCACCGACGACGTAGCGGTCGTTGGCTTCTCCGCCGGCGGCCACGTGGCTGCGCGGCTGGCCACCGGTTTCGATGCTCCGGTCTATCCCGCAGGTGATGCGATCGATCAGTTGAGCGCGCGGCCGGCGCGGGCGGTGCTGGTCTATCCGGTCATCGACATGGGCGCGCATGCACACAGCGGTTCGCGCGGGCGCCTGCTGGGCGAGCATCCTGATGCCGCCCTGGCTGCGCAGTATTCCCTGCAGCAGCATGTCCGCCCGGACATGCCACCGACGATGCTGATACATGCCAATGACGATCGGGTGGTCAGCGTGCACAACAGCCAGGTGATGGCGCAGGCCCTGGCCGCCGCGGGTGTCGAGCACGAGCTGCATGTGTTCGCCCATGGTGGACATGGCTTCGGCATGCACCTGCAGCGCGGTTCGACGCTGGCGCTGTGGCCGGCCCTGGCACAGGCCTGGCTGGTGGCAGGGGCCGGTGCGGAGGACGGCCGGTGACGGGAGCGCCAAGCGATCTGCAGCGCCGCCGCTTTCTGCGCGACAGTGCGCGCTGGGCGTTGGCCACGGCCACTCTGGCAGCCCTGCCGGCAACGGCGGTGCCGGGCGCACGCGACGACCGCCTGCCGATCGTCCGGCTGCGCGGAGGGCGTGTGCGTGGCCAGCGTCAACAGGGCGTGCTGGTGTTCCGTGGCCTGCGCTACGGCGCCGATACGGGCGCCTATCGCTTCCAGCCACCACGCCGGGAAGCGGCCTGGAACGGGATCGCCGATGCGCTGGACTATGGCGCGGCCGCACCACAGGGCGGCACCGAAGGTCCGGGGAGCGAGGACTGCCTGTACCTCAACGTCTGGACGCCCGCGCTGGGCGATGGCGCCCGTCGCCCCGTGCTGGTCTACATCCACGGCGGTGGTTTCAACAATGGCGCCGGCAGCGACCCCCTCTACGACGGCAGCGCGCTCTGCCGTCGCGGCGACGTGGTGGTGGTCACCCTCAACCATCGCCTGAACGCCTTCGGCTATCTGTATCTGGGTGCGCTGGGTGATGCACGCTACGCCGCGTCGGGCAATGCCGGCCAGCTCGACCTGGTGCAGGCGCTGCAGTGGGTGCGCGAGCATGCGGCCACCTTCGGCGGTGATGCCGGCAACATCACCGTGTTCGGCCAGTCCGGCGGAGGGGCCAAGATCGCCACGCTGATGGCGATGCCGGCCGCGCGCGGCCTGTTCCAGCGCGCCTGGACGATGAGCGGACAGCAGGTCACTGCAGCCGGCCCGCGTGCAGCGGCACAGCGCGCGGCGATCGCCATGCAGGCCGTGGGCGCGAAGGACCTGGCGGCATTGCTGCGGTTGCCCGCCGCCGATCTGCTGGCGGCCACCCGTGCACGCGATCCCTCACGGGTGGAAAGCTCGTCGCTGTACTTCGGGCCGGTACTGGACGAGGTCTGCCTGCCGGTCCATCCGTTCTGGCCGCAGGCACCGCGGCAATCGGCCGGCATTCCGATGGTGATCGGCAATACCCGCGACGAGACCCGTGCGTTTCTCGGCAATGATCCGGCCAACTTCGCCTTGACGTGGGACACCTTGCCGGCGCAGCTGGAACGCCAGCAGTTCGTCGATCTGCTGCCGCAGACGGTGATCGCCGAGTACCGGCGCCTGTACCCGCACTACACGCCGTCGGAAGTGTTTTTCGCCGCCACCACCGCCGGGCGGTCCTGGCGCGGTGCGCTGGAGGAACTGGAGGCGCGTGCGCGCCAGCCCAGCGGCGCGGCGCCCACCTGGGCGTATCAGCTGGAGTGGGGATCGCCGGTGGAAGAAGGCCGGCTGCGCGCCTTTCATACCCTGGACATTCCGCTGGTGTTCGACAACGCCGGCCTGCCGGGGGCCCGCACCGGAGGCGGTGCAGATGCGCAAGCGCTGGCCGCGACGATGAGCGATGCGCTGATCGCGTTCGCGCGCACCGGCGACCCCAATCATCATGGAATGTCGCAATGGGCCCCTTACGGCCTGCCGCAGCGGCAAACCATGCTGTTCGACCGCCACAGCCGCGTGGTCGATGATCCACGTGCGGGCGAACGGGCGCTGTATGGAAAAGTACCGTTCGTGCAGCGCGGCACGCAGTGATGACACCGCAGTGCAAACATTCCGTTAACTCTTCTCGGCTAGAGTCGGGTCATGGGAGAGATGTCCTCGCCACTGTCGTTCACCGGACGGGAGCGCCTGCTCGCCGCGATCGATACCGCGGTGATGCTGCGCAGGCCCGAGGCGATCACCGGGGCGCTGCAGCAGGTCCTGCGTGAGGCCATCGTCGATCCTTCGATCCAGCTGCCACCCAGCGTGCGGCGCCCGGTCGAAGGACACTATGCCCGCCGCGAACTGCACCGCAGCCCGACCCTGGGCTACAGCGTCATCGCGATGTGCTGGGGCCCGGGCCAGGGCACGCCACTGCACGACCACGATGCGATGTGGTGTGTGGAGGGCGTCTGGCAGGGTGAACTGGTCGTCACCCCGTACGCACTGCTGGAGCAGGATGGCGAACGCCATCGCTTCGCCGCCCAGCCGACGCTGTACGGCCATCGCGGCAGCGCGGGCAGCCTGATCCCACCGCACGAGTACCACACGCTGTGCAACGCCAGCGATGCGGATGTGGCGGTATCGCTGCACGTGTACGAGGGCGTGATGGAACGCAGCGCCGTGTTCGAGCCGCTGGGTGAAGACTGGTACCAGCGGCGGGTGAAGCGCCTGGAAACCGAGGCGTCCTGACGGTACCCGCCGGGACACGCCCTGCGAAGCGATGGAATCACTGCGGCACGGCTGCCACGTTGTTCAACCGTGTCACTTCCTCGCCGCCGTCGGCCAGCGCCACGCGCACGCGCAGCCCACTGCGGACACCGGCCGGCAACGGCAGCAGGACCCGCACGGTCTTCGGCTGCAGGTCGGTCGGTGCCGCCATCGCGGGCACCTCGGTGCGTGCGATCTCGCGGCCACGCGCATCTTCCAGCACGGCCACGCCCACGCCACTGCCAACGTGGCCCAGGCTGTGCACGGTCACCTGCAACTGGCGGCCGTCCACATGCAGATCGCCACGGCCCACGCCCAGGTCCGCGCGTGTCTCCACCGCCGTGCCCGCAGACACACGCTCGAACTCGAACACCTCGGTGCGGCCCGGGCGGAACTGCATCGGCACCGAGGCACTGGTCTCCAGCTTCACGCTGCGTTCGACCGGCGTGCCGTCGATGCGGCCATCGCCGTTGGTATCCACGCCACTGCGGATGCGCCAGGTACCGCTGGCCACGTTCCAGCCGGTCATGTCAGCGGCAATGGTGCGCGCCCCCAGGTTGTAGCTGGTCACGGTGAAGCGCTCGCGCGAGGGCGCATGCACCAGCAGGGCGACCTGCTCGGCGGCACCATCGCGGTCGAAGCGCCAGCTGACGGTGTGGCCGGGCCAACTCTGGTTGCGCTTCAGCGCGATGCCGCCCAGGCGTGCGCGCTGCAGGAATTCGCTCGGTGCTTCCACCCGATCGGACCACCAGTGTCCATCGGTGTTCATGTAGGCGCGTTGCACCTTGGACTGGAGACCCTCGGCATGCAGCGCATCGATGTACTTCATGTCACCACTGGCCTGCCACGCCATCAGGCTGGCGAAGCCGGTCCTGCCGGCATCGGCCTCGGCGGTCAGCTTCGGGTACCAGTCCTGCTGCCGGGCGAGCACGTCGACGTAGTTCTCGCCGAGGTTGGCCAGCGCACCCGGGCCACCGCGCGCTACCCGGTAATCCAGCGCCTGCAGGTACTTCGCATCGCCGGTCCAGCGCCACGCCGCCCAGAAGGTGTGCATCGTGTCGCCGCCGCCGGAGCCGTTGTTCAACTCGCCGCCGCGGGTGGCACCGGTGGCCCAGTTGATCTCGTTGGGCAGGGTGAAGCGCCCCTGGTCGTCCTTGCCTGCATGGGCCAGGTAGCCATCGGCCAGGCCGATCACCAGCCTGCGGCCAGTCGGGTCGGCGTTGTACTGGCCCAGCAGGAAGGCTGGGTGCAGCACCGGGAACGAGTACGGCTTCTGCCACTGCCAGTTGGGTTCGCGGTAGATCTTGTTGCCACCGAACCAGTTGCTGGAGAACAGCAGGTGGCCCTGCGGATTGCGCAGGATGATGCGCTCGTCGAAAGCCTTCACCGTTTCCATCAGCCGCTCCAGCGTCAACGGGTCGCCCCAGTTGAGGTAGAGCATGGCGCTGTTGGTGTTGATGCCTTCCTCATAGGAATGCAGTTCGTCGGTTTCGATGGTGCTCAGGCCATTGCTGAACATGCCATTGCGGTACACCGCATCGGATAGCGCGGTCAGCGAAGCATTCAGCCGCTCCGGCTGCACGCCCATCAGCGCCAGCCCCGGCCACTGCTGGGTCAGGTCGGAATCATCGGAAATGCCGCCGCCGAAATCACCGTAGGCCACCTGCCGCTCATCGATCCACCAGTCAACGAACCGGCGCACCTGGGCCAGATCCTGCACCTGGTTGAACGCCCACGCCGGCACGCCCCTGGGTACCTCCGGCGCGGTGTAGGGCGGTCGACCCTGGCTGTTGTAGCTGATGTAGTTCCAGTACAGGCGACCGAGTTCGTGGTCCGGGTCCACGCGCAGCAGATCGCTCAGATCGGCGTACACGCGTGCATAGAGGCGCTGCCGCTTGGAGGTGGTGTGTTCCTCCACCAGGAAGCCCCAGTTGTCGCGCACCTGGTTGAAGCGGTCGGCCACGTGTTCCTTCAAGGCTTCGGCACGTGGCTTGAACACCAGGCGGATCTGCGCGCCGTCCAGCGCGCCGGCATCGAAGCCCGGTGCGGCCGAGGCGATGCTCAACCACAGGCTGTCCGGGGTAAGGATGCGATCGCGCAGGTCCAGCCACAGCGTGCGCTGCTGCCCCGGCGGCACCGACACCGAGACGTCGATCATGTCGCGTGCCGGCCAGATCGGATCCTTGATGCGGATGTTGAGCGGGATCAGCCCATCGTGGGTGGCCGGCAGGTCCAATGCAGGAAGGTCGATGGCCACGCCATCCAGGCCGTCATGCATGTTTTCCCAGCTGTAGGCCCAGCTGCGGATCAGCGGCTGGTTGGCCGGGGCGTCGCCCACGCCGGAAGGAATCAGTACATGCACGATCGGGCGAGGTTGCGCCGGCAGGCTGTCGGCGCTGCGCCGGCGCGAACCGGCGCCCTTGGGCAGGGCCATCACCGTGCTGCGCTCGGACACCGGGAAGCGGCCATCGATGTAGCGCCGAAGCACTTCCAGGTTGGTGTAGTCGGGCAGCGCCTGGCTGTCAATCACGTAGGCCTGTGTCACCGTGCCTTCCGGTTCGGCGCCTTCGCTCACGTTGTAGGCCCAGACTTCCTGGATCGGCGTTTCCTGTTCCACGTTGCTGAAACGCAGCACGCCTCCCTGCTGCGCGGGGATGTCCTGCACGCTGCGCACCACGCCGCGCGGGCGCGTGGCCAGCACGTCGGTGGCATGTTCTGCGTCGGGCCCGTGGCCCAGCGTGCCGAAGGCCGCACCGCGGATCTCCACGCGGTTCACGGTCTCGCCCACCGGCAGGGTCAGGTCCAGGTACTGCCCGCTTTCCACGTAGGTGTTCCAGTCCGGCAGCTGGAAATAGTCGTTGCGGCCGGGCAGGCGCGAGCGGTTGTAGACGCCCGGCCAGGTGGTTTCGGCGATGCCATCGGTGGCCTTCCACATCCATGCCTTCATGTCGCGGGTGTCGGCGAATTCGATCTTGCGGATGCGCGTTCCGCCCGCCGCCAGCGCAGGCGGTGCCGCGCCGTCCCAGCCGAAGCGGTGGCGCCATGCGCGCTGGTCGGAGGCCGGCGCCACCGCGCTGGCCGCGACCTTGCCGGCGGCCAGCGCCTGCACCGCCGCCGCGTCCAGCATGCGGTCATACACGCGGATGTGCTGGAAATCACTGCCGCGCAGGAAGTTGTAGCGGCTCTGCACCTGGTACGGAGCCATCACCCGGCCCGCCAGGCCAAGCTGATCCAGCGCGGCATCGTAATCGCCGGTTGCCTGCGCGCGCGCCACTTCACGACCATCGACGAACAGGCGCACGCCCTGGTCTTCGTCCCAGGCGAAGGCCAGGTGCAGCCACTGGTCCGGCCCCGGCGGCGTGTCCATGCGGAAGGACACGCGGGTGCGTGCGAGGTTGGCATCGGTGACGAAAGCATCGAAACCGCGTCCGTTCCAGTCGATGCGCAGCCAGGCCATGTCCCAGCTGCTGTGGTCGGCGTAACCGACGCGGAAGATCACGAACGGAGCCTCGCCCACCGCATAGCGCGAGCGCCAGTCGAAGGCGAGAGTGCCGCGCTGGGCGAGGATGTTGCCCGGCGCGTCCCAGGCCAGCACGCCATCGTCTTCCCACTGGATCGCCTTGCCACGTACACCGTCGTCGACCACCGCCACCTTGTCGCGGAAGTTCGGTACGGCCTCGCCCTGTGCTGTCGCAGCCTGCAGGCCGTGGTTGGCATCGACGTGGAAGAGCAGGGTGGGAGCAAGCAGGTTGGCGGCATCGGCGGCGGCCGTCGCGGGGCCAGCAGCCAGCGCCACTGCCAACAGCAGGCAGCGAAACACAGTCGTGCGGTGCGGCATGGAGATGTTTCCTTTCAACGGGCCACGGCCGGCGGTGGGCCGCCGGACCGTAGCAAGGCCACGCCGCGACGGCACCTTGCGGCGCAGCAGTGGTCACGGCAAACGGCGGCGCGCATCGATGCGCGCCGCCGGCGTTGCTCAGAACTTGTAGCGCACGCCGAGCAGGAACTGGCGGCCGGTTTCGGTGTACTGCAGCGGCAGGCGGCCGGTCGCCGGCGAGTACACCCACTCGTCCGACGCTTCGTTGGTCAGGTTGATGCCTTCCAGGCTCAGTTCCAGCTGATCGCTGATCTTGTAGCGGATCGAGGCATCAATGACTGTGGTACCGGTCATGCCGTGGTAGCCGTCCAAGTTGAAGCCGGTTTCCTGGCCGGGTACCTGGGTGAGGTAGTCGTCGCGGTTGGTGGCCGAGACGCGACCGGCAAAGGTTTCGCCTTCGTAGAACAACGTCGCGTTCCAGGACGACTTGGACAGCCCCAGCAGATCGTTCTTCATCACCGGCTGGCCGGCCGAGTTGATGTACTGGATCTTCGATTCCACCCAGGTGTAGTTCAACTGCACACCGAGGTTGGACCACTTGCCCGGCAGGAAAGTGAAGGGCTGCGTGTAGTTGGCTTCTGCACCGTACAGTTCACCACCGGGGGTGTTGACCGGGCGGGTGAAGGTGAAATCGTCGGTGGGCGAGGCGCCGGTACCGATCAGCAGTTCGGCGGGCAGGCCGCTGTCGGTGTACGGGCGGTTCTCGCGCAGGGTCTGCACGGAGGTCTCGATGTCCTTGTAGAACAGGCCCAGGCCGGCCATCGCACCTTCAGCGAAGTACCACTCGAAGCCCAGGTCGACGTTGGTGGCGCGCGTCGGGTCCAGGTTGGGATTGCCGCTGGAGATGGTACGTGCACCGCCGGCCACGGCCACTGTTGCACCGGGCGTCAGGCTACCCAGGCCCGGACGGGTCATCACCTTGGCCGCGCCCAGGCGGATCAGGAAATCAGGCGTGACCTCGGCCACCAGGTTGAACGAAGGCAGGGTGTCGTCGTAGGTGCGGGTGGCGGTGGTCGAGGTGGTGCCACTGGCCAGCGTGGAAAGCCCGGTGGACGACTGCTTGGTGCGCACGTAACGCACGCCGACGTTGCCCGACAGCGGCAGCGAGCCGATCTCGGTGCTGAACTCGCCCATCAGGTACACACCGCGATCCTTCTCTTCCACGCTGCGCACGTTGTTGGCGCGCGGTGCGACGGCGTAGATGCCGCTGTTGCTGTAGATGTCGAACTGGTCGGCGATCGCGTCCAGGTTCGGCACCACCCAGTTGGACGGGTTGCCGTTGATGCCCTTCAGGCCGGCGGGGCTGGTCATGTCCACCGGCACGATGCGGCTGCCGTTGGCGAAGGTGGGCACGGCCAGTTCGCTGGCACGGCGCAGCTCGGTGGTCTTGAACGTGTAGTCCTTGGCCAGCACGCCGCCCTTCAGTCGGAAGCCGGGGCTGATGTTCCAGTTGAAGTCGATCTGGCCGGTGTCGAAATCATTGTCCACGTACTGCGGGCGCAAACGGATTTCGGCCAGCTCCCAACCATTGGGATCGGTCGGGTCGATGCCGTAGTTGAGGATGGGGAAACGGCTGTTGCCACGGTAGTCGTAGCTGTAACCCTTGACGTCGTACTTGTCCATGATGACCGTGGTCTGCACCGGGTTCTCGTGCCTGGAGCGCGAGATGCCCAGCTTGCCGGACACGGTGAAATCATCACCGAAACGGTGCTGGCCGTTCAGGCTGATCTGCTTGAACTCGGTACTCCACTCGTCGTGGCGGTTCTCGGTGCGGATGTCGACGTTGTCGAATTCGCCGTACAGCAGCGCACCGTTGCGGATCTCGCCGTTCTTGACGATGGTGCTCGGCTTGCCGACCAGGCGCGGCGTGCTGCTGCTGCCACGGCTGAAGGAGATCGCTTCGATGTACTGCTCATCGCGGGTGGCATCGATCTTCGAGTACAGCACGTCCAGCGAGACTTCTGTGGCGGTGCTGGGCTTCCACTGCAGCGAGCCGGTCACGCCCAGGCGCTTCTGCTCGTGCTCCATCTGTACATAGCGCGGGAAGCGCGGGTGGAAGACATCGGCCGCACGCGCTGCGGCAAACGGTGAGGACGCGGCGAAGTTGCCGTTGCTGGGGCCATTGGCCCAGCGTCCGGTGTTGGAGCCCTCCTCCAGCACCTGGCGCTCGGAGTAGGCCAGCGACAGCAGCGCGCCGAAGGTGCCATCGGCGAAGGTGTTGGAGATCAGCGCGGCCAATCGCGGGTCGGCTTTTTCAGCCATCTGGTTGTAGCCGGCCTGGCCACTGGCGGCGAAGGTGAAGCCGTCATAGTCGAACGGGCGCGCGGTGCGCAGGTCGACCGTGGCGCCCAGCGATCCTTCTTCCACGTCGGCCGAGGCCGTCTTGCGAACCAGCAGCTGCGAGAACAGGTCCGAAGCGAACACATTGAAGTCGAAGCCACGGCCACGGTTGGTACCGCCGCTCTGGTCACCGGCACCCACGGTGGTGAGCGCCTCCATGCCGTTGATGCGCACGCGGGTGAAATCCGGGCCTAGCCCGCGCACCGAAATGTTGCGACCCTCACCGGCCTCGCGGGTGATCACCACGCCCGGGATGCGCTGCAGCGATTCGGCCAGATTGAGGTCGGGGAACTTGCCGATGTCCTCGGCGACGATGGCATCGACCACGCCGGCCTCGCCACGCTTGATGTCCAGGGCTTTCTCGACGCTGGCGCGGTAGCCGGTGACATTCACCGTGTCCAGGTCGGTAGCGGTCTGCTGCTGGGCGGTCGCGTTTGCCGACAGGGCCAGTGCAACGCCCATCGCCAGCAAGGTAACCGGTGTCTTTTTTCCATGGATCCGAGATTGCATGCCTTTCCCCTCTCCCAAAGGTCTGGTATCGCGGCTGTATAGCGGAATGACACCGCTGGTCAAAGTCGACGTTAGCAGCACGATTGGGATCGGGCATCTTGCACCGCAACAGATCTGTAATGTCTCCAAGATGCTTGCGGGACAATGCTTTCGACATCATGACCAAGCACGTTCAAGGCAAACTCGGTCTAGAATGACACCGATAGTCAATTGCCACGCCCCCTCGCGTGGTCCACTTACATGCCATGCAGTGTCCCATGCTGGTGGCGCGCGTGAAGGAGCTGATATGGGTCGTATCGTCTGTTTCGGTGAGCTGTTGCTGCGCTTGGGCGCGCCCGGCCACGAGCTGCTGCTGCAATCGCCCCAGCTGCAGGTTCATGTGGGTGGCGCCGAGGCAAACGTAGGTGTCTCGCTGTCCCGGCTGGGACATCACGTGGCGATGGTGGGCGCGGTGGCGGGCAATCCGCTGGGTGCCCATGCGCTGGGCGAACTGCGCCGGCACGGCGTGGATACCCGTCATGTGCGCGAAGTACCGGACGCACGCATGGGGCTGTACTTCCTCACCACCGGCGCGGTCCAGCGTGCCAGCGAAGTGGTCTATGACCGCGCCGATTCGGCGTTCGCGCGCAGCACCGCGGCTGACTATGACTGGCCCGCGCTGCTGCAGGGCGCACAGTGGCTGCATGTATCCGGTGTCAGCCCGGCACTGGGACCGGAGGTGGCGGCCGCCACGCTGGCGGCGGCATGCGCGGCTCGACAGGCCGGTGTCCGGGTCTCCTTCGACGGCAATTTCCGGCCCCGGCTCTGGCAGCGCTGGGGCGGAGATGCCCAAGCGGTGTTGCGCGAGCTGTTCGCGCAGGCTGACATCGTGTTCGCCGACTATCGCGACATGGAAGTCGTATTGGGCACGCGCTTCAGTCAGCCCGAGGTGATGGAGCGGATCGACGCGGCTGCAACCGCCGCGTTCAGTGCATTTCCGCAACTGCAGTGGATGGCATGCACACAGCGGCAGGTGCTGAGCGTGGACCATCATGCGATGGGCGCGTTGCTGCTGGGTCGTGACGGGACGCGCGCGCACGCCCCGCCGCGCCATCTGCAGGGCATTGTCGACCGCATCGGCGGCGGTGATGCCTTCGCGGCCGGCATCCTGCATGGCATCCTGTGCGGCCTTGATGCCGACGCCACCGTACGTTTCGGCCTGGCCGCCGGGACGTTGAAGCACTCCATTCCCGGCGATTTCAATCCTGTCAGCGAAGCTGACGTGCTGGCCCTGTTGGGCGAGGAGCGATTCGATGTCCGCCGCTGATCCGCGCCTGCGCGCACTGTTGAAACTGGCACCGGTGATTCCGGTGTACACCCCCGAAGATGTGAACGAAGCGGTCAACGTGGCCCAGGCGCTGTTCCGCGGCGGCCTGCCGGTGATCGAAGTGACCCTGCGCACGCCGCAGGCGCTGGATGCGATCAAGGCCATGGTCGAGGCGGTGCCCGACGCGGTGATCGGTGCCGGCACCGTGCTCAACGCCGCGCAGATGCAGGCGGCCAGGCAGGCCGGCGCGCGTTTCGCGGTATCGCCGGGTGCCACGCCGGCGCTGTATGCCGCGGCGCGTGATGCCGACCTGCCGTACCTGCCTGGCGCTGCCACGGCCTCGGACCTGATCCTCGGCCTGGAGCACGGCCACGACACCTTCAAGTTCTTCCCGGCGGTGCAGGCCGGTGGTGCCGCGCTGCTGGCGGCCTGGCACGGCCCGTTCGCCGACGTGCGCTTCTGCCCGACCGGCGGCATCAGCGCGCAGACCGCGCCGCAGTTCCTGCACCTGCCCAACGTGCTGTGCGTGGGCGGTTCGTGGCTGACCACGCCGGCGCTGCTGCAGACCCGTGACTGGGACGCCATCGAGCGCCTGGCCCGCGAGGCCTCGGTGCTGGCCAGCTGAACCAGCGGCACGAATCTTCAAAGGTTTGATCGTGATCAAAGCGCCGGCCCCGGGCCGGCGTCATTCTGTGGGCAAGCGCACTACGGAGATCCGGACATGAATCCAACCATGAAGGCCGCTGTCGTGCGTGAGTTCGGCAAACCACTGGTGATCGAGGAAGTCTCGGTACCGCGCCCGGGGGCGGGCGAGGTACTGGTCAGGATCGAGGCCTGTGGCGTATGCCACACCGACCTGCACGCCGCCGAGGGCGACTGGCCGGTGAAACCGAACCCGCCATTCATCCCCGGCCACGAGGGCGTGGGGCACGTCGTGGCCGTGGGAGGCGGGGTAGGGCACGTCAGGGAAGGCGACAGGGTCGGCATCCCCTGGTTGTACTCGGCGTGTGGCCATTGCGAACACTGCCTGGGTGGCTGGGAGACGCTGTGCGAGACGCAGCGCAACACCGGTTACTCGGTCAACGGCGGCTTCGCCGAGTACGCACTGGCCGATGCCAACTATGTCGGCCTGCTTCCGAAGGAAGTGGGCTTCGTCGAGATCGCGCCGGTACTGTGCGCCGGCGTGACCGTCTACAAGGGGCTGAAGGTCACCGACACCAGGCCCGGTGACTGGGTGGTGATCTCCGGCATCGGCGGCCTCGGCCACATGGCCGTGCAGTACGCCCGTGCGATGGGCCTGAACGTGGCCGCGGTGGACGTGGACGACAACAAGCTGGCGCTGGCGCGGCAGCTGGGTGCCCAGGTCACCGTCAACGCGCGCACCACCGATCCGGCCGCCTACCTGAAGAAGGAGATCGGCGGCGCACACGGTGCGCTGGTCACGGCGGTATCGCCGAAGGCATTCGAGCAGGCACTGGGCATGGTCCGCCGTGGCGGTACCGTCTCGCTCAATGGTTTGCCGCCGGGCAACTTCCCGCTGGACATCTTCGGCATGGTGCTCAACGGCATCACCGTGCGTGGCTCGATCGTCGGCACCCGGCTGGACCTGCAGGAGTCGCTGCAGTTTGCCGCCGAGGGCAAGGTCGCCGCCACGGTCAGCACCGATCGCCTGGAAAACATCAACGACGTGTTCGCGCGCATGCACGCGGGCACCATCGAAGGCCGCGTGGTGCTCGACTTCGCCGCCTGACCGCCTGTGCATGGCCGCCGTTGCACCGTACCCCTCTCCCACGGGCACGGCGGCCATGCCGATCCACCGGTAGCGCCGGCTGCTGGCCGGCAAGCGCAGGCGCTTCGTGCAGCCGTACAATGCGCGCATGCCCGGCCTGCTCAAGACCCTGTTCCTGTCCATCGTTGCCCTGATCGGCGGCGTGCTGTCGCTCGCGCTGGTCAGCAGCGTCGCCAGCTGGCTGCCGCCGCTGCTGGGCCTGTCGCCGGACAGCAACAGCGTGCAGCTGGGCTGGGACCTGGCGTTCAGCGTGCTCGGTGGCGTCGCCGGCATTTCCTTCGCCACCTATTACGCGCCCTGCTGGCCGCGCTCGCATGGCTTCTCGATCTGGTCGCTGATCGCGCTGGGCTGCGGCTACGCGGTGTGGAGCGTGGGCGCGGATTTCCCGATGTGGTTCGTCGTTTCCCTGCTGGTCTCGCTGCCGCTGCAGCTGCTGGTTGGCTGGTGGTTCGGTCGCCGCGCGTCGCGCGATCCGGGCTGAGCGCATACAGGTCGTGCCGGCCGCTGGCCGGCAACTGTGGGATGGCCGAGGTTGCCGGCCAGCGGCCGGCACTACCGCTTCAGCGGCGGCAGCGTCTGCTTCAACCGTTCGATGCCCTGCCAGGGGTCACCCTTCAGCCGCTTCGCACGCGCCAGCGCCCTGGTCATCGGGAACGCATCGGCGGCGGTCACCTTTGCCAGTTCCTCCCAGCGTAACGGCACCGCCACGCCAGCGTTCTCGCGCGCCCGCAATGACCACGAACACACGCTGGTGGCACCGCGCGTGTTGCGCAGCCAATCGATGAAGATCACGCCGCTGCGCTTCGCCTTGCTCATCGTCGCCACGTAGCGATCAGGCTGCTGCAGTGCCATCGCCTGCGCGAATGCCTCGCAGAATGCCTTGGCCTTCTCCCAGTCCGCCTTCGGCTGCAGCGGCACCACCACGTGCACGCCCTTGCCGCCAGACAGCCGCACGAAGCTCTGCAGGCCGATCTGCAGCAGGCGGTCGCGGACATCACGCGCCCCCGCTTTCACCTGCGCCCAGCTCACGCCGTCGCCGGGGTCGAGATCGAACACCAGGCGGTCCGGATGCTCCGGGTCGTCTACCGCCGCACCCCACGGATGCAGCTCCAGCGTGTTCATCTGCACCAGCTGGAGCAGGCCACGCGCGTTGTCGATATAGACGTAGTCCTCGCGTCCGCTCTTCTGCTGCAGGGGCACCGCATGCACGGCATCACCCAGCCCGGGGCCATGGTGCTTCTGGAAGAAGCAGGTCTTGCCGACACCGTCGGGACAGCGCAGCACTGACAACGGCCTGCCGGCAATCTCCGGCAGGATCCAGCGCGCCATCTGCCGGTAGTAGTCGGCCACGTCGCCCTTGCTGAGTTTCTGATCCGGGAATACCACGCGTTCGGGGTGCGTGATCTGCACCTCGCCCACGGTGTCCACGTCTGCAGCGTTCACTTCCAGGTCCTCCACCTGCTTGTCGTTGCGCAGCCGCTTGAAGCTGGCCTGGCGCAGCAGTCCTTCCTTGCCCCAGCCACGGAAGGCGACCTCGGCCACCGCCACCGGCTTCACCCAGCGCACGCTGGACGCACTGAACGGCACATGCGCCGGCAACGGCAGAACGGGGGCCTTCACCGCCAGCGGCTGCAGTGCCTTGTGCAGCGCGCGCAGGCGTTCATCGTCGAAGCCGGTGCCTACGCGACCGACATAGCGCAGGCCGGCCTTGTCCTGCGCGGCCAGAAGCAACGAGCCGAATCCTACCCGCGAACCCTTGGGTGCCGTGTGACCGACGATCACGAACTCGTCGGTGTCCTCGTGCTTGACCTTGACCCAGCTGCGCGCACGGGCATTCACATAGGGCGCGTCGACCTGCTTGCTCACGATGCCCTCGAAACCCGCCTTGCCACTGGCAGCGAACACCTGTGGCCCGTGATCGATCACATGCTCACTGAAGGCGAGGATGCCGGGTACATTGCCCAGCAGCGCTTTCAGCAGCGCCTTGCGTTCCAGCAAGGGGGCGTGGCTGATGTCGGCACCGGCAACACCTGGCAGGTCGAAGACGATGTAGCGCAGCGGCTGTTTCGAACTGCCGTCGATCACCCGTTGCAGTGCTGCGAAGTCACTGCGGCCCTGCGCATCCAGTACCACCAGTTCACCGTCCAGGCGCGCATCGCGCACCGGCAGCGCCCGGATGGCCTGCACGACTTCGGGAAAATCGGCCGTCCAGTCCAGGCCATTGCGCGAACGCAGTTTCACTTCGCCATCGTGCAGATCAGCCAACAGTCGATAGCCATCCCACTTGATCTCATGCAGCCAGTGCTGGCCATCCGGCGCGGTGTCGCGGTGATCGGTCAATTGCGGTTTGAAGGCGCGTGGGTAGGGCGTGTCACGTGCACCGTCCAGTTTCAGCGCCCGCGCATGCCAGTGTGCATCGGCCTTGCGGGTAGTCCTGCGTGCGGCCGGCGTAGCGCGCTCTGTCCTTCCTGCCGTGCGCGCCTTCGCCGCCGATGAGCGTTTCGGCACGGGCGCTTCCAATAGATCATCCGCTTCGGCATCGCGCGCTTGCTCATCATCGCGCTTGATCAGCAGCCATTGCACCTGGCGCCCCTTCATCGCCGTGCGCACCAGCTTCCAACTGCCGGCCAACCGCTGCCCGTGCAGCACGAAGTCGATCTTGCCCGCCGCCAGCGCCTGCAATGGATCACCTTCACAGGCCCAGGTGCCATGATCGAAGACCTCCACATGGCCCGCGCCGTAATGGCCTTCGGGAATGTCGCCCTCGAACCCGGCGTAGGACAGCGGATGGTCTTCCACTTCCACCGCCAACCGCTTCTCGCCAACGCGCAGCGAAGGCCCCTTCGGCACGGCCCAGCTCTTCAGTACACCGTCCATTTCCAGGCGGAAATCGTAGTGGCGCGAACTGGCGTGATGCAGCTGGATGACGAACGTTGGCCGACGCTTCGGGTCACCGTGGGCGGGGGTGTCGTCAGGCTCCGGCGTCTGACCGCTACCTCCGCCGAGGCGACGCTTGCGCCGGTACTGATGCAGCGACATGGCTCAACCTGCCTTGCGCCGCGTGGTCTTCTTGACGGCCTTCTTGACGGCCTTCTTTGCCACCTTCTTCGCAGGCGCCTTGCGGGCCGCAGTCTTCTTCGCCGGTGTGCGCGTGTTCGCATCCAGGCTTTTCTGCAGCAGCGCCATGAAGTCGACCACATTGGTGGCCGCATCCTCATGCGGCGCCGGCTCCTCTTCCACCCGGGTGGTGCCGCCCTTGGACTTGATGCGCTTGTTCAGCACCTGCTGCAGGCGCTCGCGGAACTCGTCGTGGTACTGCGAGGGGTCCCAGTCGCCAGCCATCGACTCGATCAGCTGCTCGGCCATTGCCGATTCCTTGCCGGTGATGCGGTAGTCGGACAGTTTCCCGGCGGGCAGCGCGTAGTCCTCCGGGTCCACCAGCTCCTGTGGATAGCGCAGGATCATCAGCACCAGCGCGTCTGCCTGCGGCATCACCGCGCACAGGTACTCACGCGTGCGTACCACCACCCGCGCGATGCCCACCTTGCCGGTTTTTCGCAGCGTCTCGCGCAGCAGCACATAACCCTTCTCAGCCTTCTTGCCTGGCACCAGGAGATACGGCTTCTCGTAGTAGCGCGGATCGATCTGCGCTGCATCCACGAACGATTCCACTTCCACCGCTTCGTGGCTTTCCGGCGCGGCCGAGCGGATATCGCCTTCCTCCAGCACGACATAGCTGCCCTTGTCGTACTCGTAGGCTTTGACGATGTCCTTCCAGGGTACTTCCTCGCCGGTATCGGCGTTGACCCGCTCGAAGCGGATCGGCTTGCGGTCGCGCGAATCGAGCATGCGGAACTGCAGGTCGACCTTGCGTTCGCCGGACATCAGCGACACCGGCACGTTGAGAAGACCGAACGACAGCGTGCCGGTCCAGATCGGGCGGGCCATGGAGATACCTGTGACGGGGCAGGGGACAGCCAGCTTCAGCCCGGCGATGTAAACCACCCGTGTCGGTGCCGTGCACGTGGGTTCTACGCAGATGCGGTAGTGCCGGCCGCTGGCCGGCAACCCCAGAAAACTCCAGGTAGCGAACCTCTGCCGGCCAGCGGCCGGCACTACTGCAGCAGTGGCCGCACTGCCGCGGCCGGAATATGGTCCAGCGCGCGCCAGGCGTCTTCCACCACCGGCCGCGCCTGCGACCAGCTCAGCCGCGACTGCCCGCGCATCTGCTCCCAGTGCTCGGCCAGTTCCTCGCAGGTATCGGCGGCGTCACCGCGCGGCCAGTCGGCGGCGTGGGTGGTCAGCGCGAAGGCATAGACCGGGCACAGGTCACGCCAGTTGCGATGGCCGGGCCCGCGACGCTCCTCGTAATCGCTGAGCATGTACTGCAGGTAGTCCTGCGCCACCGCCTGCGGGTCTTCATGGCGACGCGTGCGGCGCGGCGCGGTGCGCTGGCCGAGCGGATCGAGCAGGGCGTTGAACACGGACGGTGCGGGTCGTTCAAGACGGGGCATGGCCGGCTCCTGCAGCGGGGGCGGGTGGGCAGGAATACGCGCGGTGCCGTTACCAGCGGGTGAGCGAGATGTTCATGACGCCAGGTTCGCGGCGGCTTTACCTTGCTGGCGGTGTAGTGGAGGCCCCGAGCGCAGGTAGCCAGACCATGAGCCGTGAAACCTCCCGAGACCCGCTGCGGGAAAACCACCCGCCCATTGCCGGCGAGCAGCGTGGCAAGCGCGACGCCGACACTGCCGACTACCGCGGTACCGGGGCCCCCTTCTTCGATGCCGCGCAGGGCGACGAGCACCTGCCGGTGAAGCATGAGGCTGAACAGGCGGCCCAGGACCGCAAGGACGGCGGCGACCGCCATCGCGGCGGCCAGGAAAGCCCGCTCAAGCGCCGCGAGCGCAAGCAGCGGGCCAGCGACAACCAGGACGAGGCACTGGAGGAAACCTTCCCGGCCAGCGACCCGACCTCACCGTTCGTGCCGGCCAAGGCGCCCGATTGAAGGGTAGTGCCGGCCGCTGGCCGGCAACCTCCGCAGATCCCGAACGGCGCGATGCCGGCCAGCGGCCGGCACTACCGGGGATCTTCCCGGCCAACAGCCGGCACGGCCGCTTCAGCGCCACGACCACTGCAGTCCCACGCTGGACCGCCGCCCCGGTCCGGGCTCGTAGAAGCGGCCGTTGCCGTCGTTGACGATCACCGAGCCGATGTAGGCCTGGTCCAGCACGTTCTCCAGCCGGGCGAAGGCACGCAGCTCGCCGCCGGGCAGGGTCCAGCGGCGGCCACCTTCCAGATGCAGCAGGGCGAAGCCCGGCGCTCGCTCGGTGGCCACGTCGTTCACCACCGTGTCGCTGCTGGCATTGGCTTCCAGCGCCCACTGCCAGTCGCCCGGCGTCCACTGCAACCGGGCGAAGGCCTGCTGGCGCGGCACGCCGGGCAGGCGGCTGCCGGTGGTAACCACGGTATTGGAGGTCAGGTAGGGCGAGCGCACCTGCGCCTGCAGCCAGGTCCAGGCCAGCTGCAGTTCCAGCTGCTCGGCCAGCGGCTGGCGGTACTGCAGTTCCAGCCCCTGGCGACGGGTACGGCCAATGTTGCGATAGGTGCTGCGTCCGCCGATATTGCTGGCAACAGCCAGCTCATCGTCGGTATCTGCACGGAAAAGGCTGACATCAAGCTGGGTTCCATCCTGTGCGTGCCACTTGCTGCCCACTTCCACGGAGCGGCTGCGCGCGGCGGCAAGATCCAGTGCCAGTCCCGCCTGACCGTCGGCGCGGTAACCCAGTTCGTTGAAGGTAGGCGTCTCGAAGCCGCGGCCAACGGCAGCGTGCAGGCGCCACTGCGGACTGGCCTCGAAGCTGATGCCGGCCACCGGGGTGGTCGCCTGGTAGCGACGGCGGCCGCTGTCGTCCGGGTTGCGGCCGGTGATGTAGCGATCGTCCGATTCGAAGCGCACGCTGCTGTGGCGCACGCCCGCCAGCAACGACCAGCGCGGGCTCCATTGCCACCAGGCCTGCGCGAACTGGTCCACGTTCTGCACGACGTCGATCTGGTCGCGGCGCAGCTGCCCGCGTACGCCCAGCGTGCTGCCGATGAAGTTCTCGTAGCCGGTGCGGTGCTGGCGCTGACGGTCGGCGCTGAGCCCGGCCACCAGGTCCAGCGGCCGTCCGGCGAGATCGCCGTGCCAGCCCCAGCGCGCGTCCAGCCCGCCGTAGCCTCCGTCCAGGTCGATCACCCCGCCCGCATGCAGGGGATTGGCCTGGGCCGCCGGCGGAATCGGCAGGTACTGACGCACCGCGCGCTGGCCGGCATAGCCCATCAGCTGCCAGCGCTGCGCGCCGGCCTCGCGGGTCCAGCGCAGCCCCGCCTGCTGCTGGCGCACCGATTTGCGGGTGTTGTACTGGTGTGCCACGGCGGTAGCCTGGCGCGGGTCCGCCGCCACCTGCGCGCGGGTCAGGCCCAGCGGATCCTGCGCATCGGGCGCATCCAGCGCATTGAGCAGCAGCTCCAGCCGCCCACCGCCCAGCTCACCGCCGATGCGCGCGTTGAGCGATTCACGGCGCGCCCGGCTGTGGTCACGCCAGCCATCGGTACGGAAGTGGTTGGCGGCGATGTTGTAGTCCAGCCCGTGGCCTGCGCCCTTCAGTTGCGCGCCGACACTGAGCGTGTTGTCGGCGCCGGCATTGAGGCGCAGCCGCCACGGGTCGCCGGCCTGGCCCTGTGCGCTCCACACCTGCAGCACGCCGCCGGAGGAGTTGCCATACAGCGCCGAGAACGGCCCACGCAGCACGTCGATGCGCTCGGCGCCGAGCAGGCTGGCATGCGACAACTGACCCTGGCCGTCGGGCATGGTCGCCGGTACGCCGTCGATCAGCACCCGCACCCCGCGCACACCGAAGGTCGAGCGCGCGCCGAAGCCCCGGATCGACAGCTGCGTGTCCTGCGCGAAGTTCTGCCGGTCGCGCGCGACCAGGCCCGGCACCCCGGCCAGTGCTTCGGACAGCTGCGCCCCGGCCCCGGCGCGGCGGGCGTCGATCCAGACCGTGTCCAGGCTGGCCGGCAGGGCGAACGGGTCGATGCCGGGTACGCGTGCGGCCTGCACCTGCACGGCGGGCAGGGCGGTGGGGGCAGGCTCGGCCATGCTGGCAAATGGCGACAGCAGCAGGGCGGACAGCGGCAGGCAATGGCGTCGTGCGGCGGGATTCATGATTCAGGTTGATGGATCGGGCGGCAACGCACGCCATGGTACGGGCCCGGGGATGACGATGGCGGCGGCCAGCCCCGGCAGGCTTTGTTACGATGGGCTGTTTCCGGCTGGAAAGCCGCAAGCCGCGTGGCGCAATTCCTCCCCCTTTCCGTCTACCGAACGAGTACCGCCGTGTCCTTCTTTGCAAACGTGGAACTGGTCCCAGGCGACCCGATCCTGGGCCTGACCGAGGCGTACAACGCCGACAGCCGCCCGACCAAGGTCAACCTGGGTGTGGGCATCTACTACGACGAGAGTGGCCGCATTCCGCTGCTGCGCGCCGTCAAGCAGATCGAGCAGCAGCTCGCCGCTGAAGCCAAACCGCGCGGCTACCTGCCGATCGATGGCCTGCCGGCGTACACGCAGGCCACGCGTGAGCTGGTGTTCGGCAAGGATTCGCCGCTGCTGGCCGCCGGCCGCGTCACCACCGCACAGACGGTGGGTGGCAGCGGTGCGCTGCGCGTCGGCGCCGACGTGCTGAAGAAGCTGCTGCCGCACGCCACCGTCGCGCTGAGCAACCCGAGCTGGGAAAACCACCGCGCCGTGTTCAGCGCGGCCGGCTTCGAGGTGGTGGATTACACCTACTTCGACCCAACCACCCATGGCGTCGATTTCGACGGCATGCTGGCCGACCTGGGCAAGCTGCAGGCCGGCACCGTGGTGCTGCTGCACGCCTGCTGCCACAACCCCACCGGCGCCGACCTCACCGTCACCCAGTGGAAGCAGGTCGCGCAGCTGCTGAAAGACAAGCAGCTGTTCCCCTTCATCGACATGGCCTACCAGGGCTTCGACAAGGGCATCGAGCAGGACGGCGCCGCCGTGCGCATCATCGCCGAGGCCGGCATTGACAGCTTCATCGTCGCCAACTCGTACTCCAAGTCGTTCTCGCTGTACGGCGAGCGCGTGGGTGCGCTGTCGATGGTCGCCCCGACCGCCGCGGACGCCAAGGCCGTGCAGTCGCAGGTCAAGCGCGTGATCCGCACGATCTACTCCAGCCCGTCCACCCACGGTGCCGCGCTGGTGGCCGGCGTGCTGACCAACCCGGACCTGCGCGCGATGTGGGAGCAGGAGCTGACCGAGATGCGCGAGCGCATCCATGCCCTGCGCCACGGCCTGGTCGAGAAGCTGGCCGCCGCCGGTGCGCCGCAGTTCGGCTTCATCAACGAGCAGGCCGGCATGTTCTCCTACTCCGGCCTGAGCCGTGAGCAGGTCGAACGCCTGCGCGACGAGTTCGGCATCTACGCCGTCGGCACCGGCCGCATCTGCGTGGCCGCGCTGAACCAGAACAACCTGGAATACGTCGCCAAGGCCGTGGCCACCGTCGCCAAGGGCTGAAACAACGCACCAGTGGTTTGATCGCAAAGGCGCCGCGAGGCGCCTTTGTTTTTTTGCATTTGCCCCTGCCTTTGCCACACCCACCGCGCTCGCGGCGAACCCTGAAGCGCGTGGGAGGGGGAGGCGATGCAGGACCGTTGGCGCCATGGATGGCGCCATCGAGCTTACATGGACGTACTTGCAGCGTGTCCTGCATCGCCTCCCCCTCCCACGAGCCTCGACAAAAGGAAGGCGCCACGAGCGCAACGCATCTGGAAACGATTACGCCTTCCCGCGGTCACGCACGTCCCCTCCAGACCGGCGACAATAGGCGTTTTCCCGCTGCCGAGACCTGCCCGCTCATGTCCCGTACTTCGTTGACCCGCTTCCTGATCCAGGAACAGCACGCCGGCCGCATCAATGCCGACCTGCGCCAGCTGATCGCGGTCGTCGCCCGCGCCTGCACCAGCATCTCCATCGCCGTCAGCAAAGGCGCCCTCGGCGGCGTGCTGGGCGAGGCCGGTACCGGCAACGTGCAGGGCGAAGCGCAGAAGAAGCTGGACGTCATCAGCAACGAGATCCTGCTCGAAGCCAACGCCTGGGGTGGCCACCTCGCCGCCTGCGCCTCGGAAGAAATGGACCACAGCCAGCCGGTGCCGGACATCTATCCGCGTGGCGACTTCCTGCTGCTGTTCGATCCCCTCGATGGCAGCTCCAACATCGACGTCAACGTCTCGGTCGGCACCATCTTCTCGGTGCTGCGCTGCCCGACCAACGTGGAACTGCCGGGCGATGACGCGTTCCTGCAGCCGGGCAGCAAGCAGATCGCCGCCGGCTACTGCATCTACGGGCCCAGCACCCAGCTGGTGCTGACCGTCGGCCATGGCACCCACGCTTTCACCCTGGACCGCGAGAAGGGCGAGTTCGTGCTGACCACCGAGAACATGCAGATCCCGGCGGCCACCCAGGAATTTGCCATCAACATGTCCAACCAGCGGCATTGGGAAGCGCCGATGCAGGCCTACGTCGGCGACCTGCTGGCCGGCAAGGAAGGCGCACGCGGCAAGAACTTCAACATGCGCTGGATCGCCAGCATGGTCGCCGACGTGCATCGCATCCTGACCCGCGGCGGCATCTTCATCTACCCGTGGGACAAGAAGGACCCGTCCAAGGCCGGCAAGCTGCGCCTGATGTACGAAGCCAACCCGATGGGCCTGCTGGTCGAGCAGGCCGGTGGCGCCGCCTCGACCGGCCGCGAGCGCATCCTCGATATCCAGCCAGACCAGCTGCACCAGCGAGTGCCGGTGTTCCTCGGCTCGCGCGAGGAAGTGGCCGAAGCCGTGCGCTACCACCACGCGCACGACGGCGCGCAGGGCTGAGGGTTCGTCACTGACAACGGTCATGGCAGTTCGATGACATGACCGTGGGGTGACACCACGGGCGGCAAACGGCACCATCGAGCCATTGCCGCCTAAGGAATGCACGCATGCACGAGCAGGGCCCGGTCGATTTCATCGAAGTCATCCACAATGCCGTCCCCAGCGACGTCTGCGCGGCGATCGTTGAGCGCATGCGTGCAACGCGTGGCCTGCTGCCCGGTGCGGTGGGCAGCGGTGTGTTCCCGGAACTCAAGCACAGCAAGGATCTGCGCATCAGTGGACTGGACGGCTGGCAGGATGTCGACCAGCAGCTGCAGATCGCGGTGTTCAACGGCCTGCTGACTTATCTACGCCGTTATCCACAGGCGTTGATCGCTCCACTGATGTTGCAGATCCAGGACAGCAATGGCCAGCCGCGACGCCTGTCTGCCGAAGACTTCCCCGACATGCCGCCGCAGCAGCTGGCCGACCTGGCACGCACCTGCCTGCGCCCAGGCGCGATCAACCTGCAGTGGTACGCGGCGGGCGAGGGCGGCTATCCGTACTGGCACTGCGAGCTTTACCCGAAGGATGCCCAGGCCGAGACCCTGCACCGGCACGTGCTGTGGACGCTGTACCTCAACGATGACTTCGAGGAAGGCGAAACCGAGTTCCTGTTCCAGGGCCGCAAGATCGCGCCACGCACCGGCAGCCTGCTGATCGCCCCGACTGCGTTCACCCACACCCATCGCGGCAACCGGCCGCAGGGCGGCGACAAGTTCATCGCCACCAGCTGGATCCTGTTCCAGAGCGCGCAGAAGTTGTTTGGGGCGTAGCGTCGAGCTTGCTCGACTTCGTTGTATTCCCCGTAGAGTCGAGCTTGCTCGACTGCTTTTCCGTCGCCAGTCGAGCAAGCTCGACGCTACTCAGAACAACGAGCCCTGCGGCGAATCCTTCTTCGGTGGCAATGGCTTCAGGAACCGGCTGCAATCCAGCTTCGGCCAGTGGCTGTTCTGTGCATTGAACCCGAGGCGCTTGCGCGCCAGCTTGAAGCGGTTGTTCAACAGATCCGCATACACGCCTTCGCCGCGCATGCGCGTGCCGAACTGGCTGTCGTAGTCCTTGCCACCGCGCAGCTGCTGGATGGTGCTCATCACGTGCGCGGCGCGATCTGGATGATGGGTATCCAGCCAATCGCGGAACAGCGGCGCCACTTCCAGTGGCAGGCGCAGCAGCACGTAACCCGCGGTGCTGGCGCCAGCGTCATGCGCGGCCTCCAGCACGGCTTCCAGTTCGCTGTCGTTGATCCATGGAATCACCGGCGCCACCATCACCCCGACCGGAATGCCGGCCTCATGCAGGCGCTTCATCGCGCGCAGCCGTGCATGCGGTGCCGATGCGCGCGGTTCCAGCTTGGCCGAGAGATGCGGGTCCAGCGAGGTCACCGAGAAATGCACGCTGACCAGGTTTTCCGCGGCCAGCGGCGCGAGCAGATCGATATCGCGCTCGACCAGCGCGTTCTTGGTGATCAACGAGAACGGATGCCTGGTTTCCAGCATCACTTCGATCAGCTGGCGGGTCAGCTTGAACTTGCGCTCGATCGGTTGGTACGCATCGGTGTTGATGCCCAGCGCGATCGGCTGCGGCACGTAACCCGGTTTCGACAGCTCCTTGCGCAGCAGCTGCGGCGCATTGGTCTTGGCGAACAACTTGGTCTCGAAATCCAGGCCCGGCGACAGGTTCAGATAGGCATGCGAGTGGCGCGCAAAGCAGTACGAGCAGCCATGCTCGCAGCCCCGATACGGATTCACCGACTGGCTGAAGCCGACATCCGGCGAGTTGTTTCGGGTGATGATGCTGCGTGCGGTTTCGGCGCGCACCTCGGTGCGCAGGCGCGGGGCCAGGAACTCCTCGCTCTCGTCGACCGCCCAGCCATCATCTATCGCCTCGCTCACGGTGCTTTCAAAGCGCCCGGCAAGGTGGGACGTGGAACCTCGGCCCTTGATCGCAATACCCATGCACGCAGAGTACGCCGCGACCGTCTCAACGGCTGCGACGGCCGCCTGAAGGGTTCAGCCCCCTTGTAGAGTCGAGCCATGCTCGACTCCATTTCCCATCCGTCCCGGGGCAGTCGAGCATGGCTCGACTCTGCTGGGTAAGGGTCAGAGCAGCGCCAGGTACCCGCGCACGGTGGCATCCAGGCCGTCATACAGCGCTTCGCCGATCAGCGCGTGGCCGATCGACACCTCCAGCACATCCGGCACGTGGGCCAGGAAGTCGCGCAGGTTGTCCTGCGACAGATCGTGGCCAGCGTTGACGCCCAGGCCGACGGCCTGCGCTCGACGTGCGGCAGTGGCGAACAGCGCCAGCATCGCCTCGGCGTCGCCGGCGGCGTGTGCCTCAGCGTAGGGGCCGGTGTACAGCTCGATGCGGTCTGCGCCGACTTCAGCTGCCTGCTCCAGCAGTGGGTTGCCGGCGTCGACGAACAGGCTGACCCGGCAACCCATTGCTTTCAGTTCGGCGACCAGCGGGCGCAGGCGCTCGGCGTCGCGCTCGAAGTCGAAGCCATGGTCGGAGGTGATCTGGCCGTCGCCGTCCGGCACCAGGGTGGCCTGTGCCGGGCGGGTCTGCTCGCACAGCGGCAGCAAGCCCGGGTAACCCTCGCGTGGCGGAGCGAACGGATTGCCTTCGATGTTGAACTCCACGCCACGGGCGCGGGTCAGCGTGGACAGGGCCAGCACGTCCTCGGCGGTGATATGGCGGCGGTCCGGCCGCGGGTGCACGGTGATGCCATGCGCGCCGGCATCCAGGCAGGCCTGGGCGGCACGCACCACGTCCGGTTCGGCGCCGCCACGCGAGTTGCGCAGGACGGCGATCTTGTTGACGTTGACGCTGAGCTGGGTCATGGAACGGAACTACTTGGAAAGAGGGGACGGATCGTGGTCGTTGCCGTCGTCGTTGCGGCGGGCCCGGGCCTGTTCGCGCAGGCGCCGCAGTTCCTCGGCATCGACCAGGGTGGCAGGGTCGCGCTGCAGGTCGCCAAAGCGGGCCACGTAGCGGCCGCGTACCCAGGCCAGCAGGAAGGCGAGGGCAGCCAGCAGGCACAGGGTCATCAGCCCGGCGCTGGGGGTCTTCAGCGCAAAGGCGAAACAGCCCAGCGCCAGCAGCAGGTACAACCAGTACATAGTCGGGCTCCCCGGATGATCGGCGCAGTGTAGCGCTGCGTCAGAGCAGCGGCGAGGCCAGCCGCGCGAACGCCTCGGGCAGGCGGTGCAGCCACAGCGAGCGGCCGGCCTGGTCGTGCACGCGGGTGGCACGGTCGAATTCGCCCTGCAGCAGCTCGGCCAGGGCGGCGACGCGGTCACGGTCGCTGATCATCATCGACAGCTCGAAGTTCAGCCGGAAGCTGCGGTGGTCGAAGTTGGCGCTGCCGACGATGCAGACATCGTCGTCGGCGATGAAGGCCTTGGTGTGCAGCATGCGCGGGCCGTACTCGTAGATCTTCACGCCGGCATGCAGCAGCTCGTCGAAGTAGGAGCGCGCGGCCTGGGTGACGAACCAGGAGTCACTCATCTTCGGCACCAGCAGGCGTACGTCCAGGCCGCCCAGCGCCGCCGAGGTCAGCGCCATCCGCGCGGCCTCGCCGGGCACGAAGTAGGGCGTGACCAGCCAGACGCGTTCGTGCGCCTCCTGGATAGCGGCCACATGCAGGCGGTGGATCGTTTCCCATCCCGAGTCGGGCCCGGACACCAGCACCTGGGCGTTGATGGGGCCGTCCGCGCGCAGCGGCATTTCGGCCGGCCACAGCCGCGCGATATCGAAGCGCGAATGGTCCTGGCCACTGGCGTAAAGCCAGTCCTCGGCGAACACCAGCTGCAGGCTGCGCACCACGTGGCCGCGGATGCGCATGTGCAGGTCACGGTAGGCGTCGGCCCTGCGGCTCTCGTCTTCGTCGTCGGTGATGTTGATGCCGCCGGTGAAGGCCAGGCGGCCGTCCACGATCACCAGCTTGCGATGGGTGCGCAGGTTCAACCAGGGCCGCTTGAACGGCTTCAGCAGTTGCCGCGGATGGAACCAGATCGCTTCGCCGCCTGCATCCAGCAGCGGCTGCAGGAAGCGGCGGGGCAGGGCGGAAGAACCCACGGCATCCAGCAGCAGGCGTACCTGCACACCGGCACGGGCACGTTCGACCAGGGCATCGCGCAGCGCGGTGCCGGCGTGGTCCGGGTTGAAGATGTAGTACTCCAGATGCACGTGGTCGCGCGCCTGTGCGACGGCTTCCAGCAGGGCAGCGTAGGTGGCGGCGCCATCCACCAGCCAGGTCACTTCGGTGGCGCTGCTCGGTGCCAGCCCGGTGGTGGCCTGGGCGATCTTGGCCAGCTCGGTGCAGTCGGCATCGGGTGGGCAGACGTCGCTGTAGTGCTCCATGCCCGAACGCGCACGGCCACGGCGCAGGCGCTGCCGCTTCACCTTCTGCGGGCCGAGCAGGTAGTAGATGAAGAGGCCCAGGTACGGCAGCAACGCCAGCGACAGGATCCAGCTCAGCGTGGCCACCGGCTCGCGCTTCTGCAGCATGATCCAGCCCGCCAGGGCGAACAGGTACAGCAGGTAGGCCACCGCCAGGATGGTGCCGAGGTGGGCGATGCCGTCGAGCCAGTGGCGCAGGGAGTCGAAGAGGGCGAGCATCCGCCGATCATAGCGGCCCGGGCGGCCAGGGATAAAAAAAGACGCCCCTGTTTCCAGGGGCGTCTGCAGTCGCGTCATGACTGTTGTGTTGCGGTGTAGCGATTACTGCTGCACAAAACCGATCTTCTTCATCTGAGCATTCTTCGCGGCGGCCAGGACCTTGGCCATCACGTCGTACTCGGAATCCGGGCTGGCGTCGATGCGCAGTTCCGGCTGGTTGGTCGGGTCACGCTGGACCTCCTGCTCCATCCGCTGCTGCAGCTCGCTCGCATTGATCGGGCTGTTGTTCCACGAGACCTGGTTGCTGGCGTCGATCTTCAGTTCGATCGGCGGCGGCGGTTCGACCAGCTGCGGCGGTGGGTTGAGCACGCGCTGCGGCAGGTCCACGGCGATCGGGTACGTCATGATCGGCGCGGTCACGATGAAGATGATCAGCAGAACCAGCATCACGTCCACGAGGGGCGTGACGTTGATGTCTGCCATGGGGCCCTTGCCACCACCACTACTGAATGCCATGGCTTATTGCCCCTTTTCTTTGGTCGCGACGAAGCCGACGTCCAGCATGCCCTGCTCCTGCGCGACCTTGGTCAGGTCGTTGATGACGCGCATCTTGGTGGTGCGGTCACCACGCAGGTTCAGCGGCGGCTGCGGGGTCTGCTGGGCGGCGGTCGCCAAGCGCGACTCGAGAGTCTGCTTGTTGATTTCTTCGTCGTTCCAGTAGATCGAGCCGTCTTCCTTGACTGCCAGGGTGATCGGGCCGGCACGCTTTTCAGCGTCTTCCGGCTTCTGGATCAGGTTGGCTTCCGGCAGATCCACCTTGACCTTGTGGGACATCAGGGGCGCCGTGATGATGAAGATGATCAGCAGCACCAGCATCACGTCCACGAGGGGCGTAACGTTGATGTCGGCCATGGGGCCGCCGCTGTTACCACTACTGAAAGCCATAACGGGCTCCGTCTAGATCGTGTTGACTACGTTCTCGCTGGGTACAGCGCGTCGCAATTAGCGGACGCGCGAACCGGTGGCGAAGAAGTCGTGCAGGTCGTGCGCGAAGGTATCGAACTTGCTGATGGTCGCGCTGTTGACCTTGCTGAAGAAGTTGAAGGCGAACACGGCCGGGATTGCGACGAACAGACCGATCGCGGTCATGATCAGCGCTTCACCCACCGGGCCGGCAACGGCGTCGATCGAAGCGGAGCCGGTGGCACCGATCTTGATCAGCGCGCCGTAGATGCCCCACACGGTACCCAGCAGACCGACGAACGGAGCGGTCGCACCGACGGTCGCCAGCAGGGTCATGCCCGACTGCAGCTTGTTGCTTTCGCGGGTGACGGCCTGGCGCAGGGCGCGGTCGACGAACTCCGAACGGCTCAGGTTCTCACCGACGCCGCCGGTAGCACCGCCTTCAGCGCGCTGGTGGTGGGCAGCTGCCTGGGCAGCGTCCAGGGCGATCTTCGAGAACGGCTCGGATGCCGGCTGTTCTTCCATCGCACGGATGGCGTCCTGTGCGTTCGGGGTGTCCCAGAACAGGCTGACGACGCGATCAGCGGCGCTCTTCAGACGGACCGAACGGAAGATGTTGATGACGGTCCAGTACCAGGACATGGCCGACATCACGATCAGGGTCAGCAGCACGACCCAGGAAACCGCGAAATCACCCGGCTTGGTGGTCATTTCGTGGATCAGGTGCTCGAAGCCCATCTGCGACAGGGCGTTGGACGGATTGCCCCCGGCAGCAGCGGCGATGAAAAGTTCCTGCAGCATGACGCTTACCTTTGTTGTGTGTGGTGATAAAGGGTGTAGCTAAGCTAAACAATCGAACCGTGGGCGGGGGTGGCCAGGCGGCCACCCGGCCCATCAGTTCAGCGCAAAGTTGACCGGGACGCGAACGCGACCTGCCGCCTTCTTACCGCCAGATTCAGCGGCGTTGAAGCGCCACTTGCGAGCTGCTTCCATCGCAGCACGGTCCAGGTCGCGGTTACGGCTGGACTTTTCCACCGTGACATTGGTGACGTTGCCGCTGGCATCGACATCAATGATCAGGATCACTTCGCCCTGGATACCGGCGCGGAAGGCTGCCGGCGGGTAGCGCGGCGGATTCATGGCCTTCGACGAGATGTCCACGCTGGCCTCGATCGTGCTCGGCGGTGACGGCGGCGACGGCGGCGACGGCGGGGTGACGATGTCGTTCGGGCGCGGTTCCGGCACGTCCACGACCGGCGCCTGCGGCGGCGGCGGGACCGGCGACGGCTTCGGCGGCGACAGATTCTTCACCGGCGGCGGTGGAGTATCGGTCGGCGGCGGCGGCGGCGGCGGCGGGGGCGGCGGCGGGGGCGCATCGACGATGGTCACCATGACGTTGCGCTCCTTCTCCGCAACGGCCTTGGGAGCCACGGCGGGAATGAGGAGCATCATGAAGGCGGCCAGATGCAGGGCAATTACAAACGCGATGCCGACGATGCGAGGCCAGCTCAGCCCCTTGTCATCGGGTTGTTCGTACCGGTGAACGACTAGTTGTTCCGTCATGCGCCAAGAGCTCAATAGTGGGGCCGGGATGCCGGGGGCGGAATCCCTGATCAGCGGTGCATGACACCGCAGGAACCTCCAAGCTTATACCAATCCTGAGCGCCTGCGCATCAACTGAGCAGGCATTCAGGCGTTATTCCTACTTACTTCAGGTTGATGATTTTTTTGGCATCAGCCTGGTTCTTCACACCCTTCGCCAGCGCCTGCTGGGCGGCCTGCTTGGCCTCCGGGATGCGACCTTCGGCATGCAGGACGCGTGCCAGGTTCAGGTAGGTCTCACCGTCCTTGGAGAGCGGGGCGGCCTTCTGCCACGCATCGATCGCCTGCGGCACCTGGTCGGAGTAGTAGTAGGACTGGGCCAGCGCCAGGTAGACCTGGTAGTCCGGCTTCAGGATGCCCTTCTGCAACCCTTCGTTGATGACCGCGATGACGTCCTTTTCCTTGTGCTCGGTGTTGGCATAGATCGAGTACAGCTGCTTGTACTCGCGCTCGTCGGTGAGCTGGCCGCTGCTGCGCAGCTTGTCCATCACCGCAGCCGCCTTGTCCATCTGGTCGGCCTGCATGTACATGCTGGCCAGGTTCAGCTGGGTCTTCTTGTCGTTCGGGTTCTTGGCCGCCAGTGCTTCGGCTTCCTTGACCGCCTCACCGGACTGGCCGGCTTCGGACAGGGCCGCCATCAGCAGCTGGTTCCAGTTGTCCTTCGGCTCGGTGGCGCCGGCGATGGCCTGCTTCAGCACCGGGATCGCTTCCTGGTAGCGCTCCAGCTGGTACAGCGCCTGGCCCTTGGCGATCAGCTCTTCCGGCTTGGTCGACTTGCTCTCGGCGAAGTACTTGTCGAGGGTGGCCAGGCCTTCGGCGGTCTTGTCTTCCTGCAGCTGCAGCTGGCCCAGCATCAGCATCGACTGGAAGTGGCCGTTGTTGTCCAGGCCGTTGAACTGCAGGACCTGCTTCAGGTAGGCGATCGCCGCCGGGGTGTCGTCGGTCTGGTAGGCGGCCTGCGAGGCCAGCTGCGCGGCCAGCGACTTGTCGTACTCGTTCGAGGCACTGTCGGCCAGGATCGCGTCAGCCTGCGTGCGCGTCTCCGGGAACTTTTCCTTGTTGTAGCTGTCGATCATTTTCTGCAGCTTGCTGCCCATCTTGGCCGAGGCCTTGACGGTCGGCTCCTCGCGGGTCGCGTTCGGGTACAGCGCCTCGGACTTGGCCTGCTTGCTGCCGCCACGGTTGCCACGCTCGGACGAACGCGAGGACTGCGCGAAGGCATCGGTGACCACGGCGCCGGTCAGGGCGGTCGCGACGAGGACGGAAAGCACAGCTTTGTGGTTACGGAAAATCATCGTTCACCTCGATCGAACCGCCGGTTAGCGGCAAAGTCGGACTGTCAGAAAAATCTGAGCCGCCAAACGTATCAGAAACAGATGGCGTGAGAAATCGTTTTATGTGCTGCAATACAGCATAGAACTGCGCACTCATCCGCACTTTGGCCGCAGTCCAGCCGCCTGCGCCTGCTGGTAGACCGGCGTCAGCGCCGGTGCATCGCGTCGCAGCTCCTGGATCCGGTTGGCCGGGTCGGGGTGGGTGGACAGCCATTGCGGGCTGCGACCGCCACTGGCGGCCATCATGTTCTGCCACAGATCGACCGCCTGCGCCGGGTTGAAACCGGCCTGGGCCATCAGTCGCTGGCCTAACTGGTCAGCCTCGGTTTCCTGGACGCGTGAACCCGGTAACAGGAACATCGTTTGCGCGCCCATCCCACCAAACTGGTTTAGTACGTTGGCTGCCGACTCACCTGCATAAGCTCCAACCAAGGCACCAGCAACCGCTAAGCCGGTCTGCGCGCCCATCTGGCGGGTAATGCGCTCTTCGTGGTGGCGCGCGATGACGTGGCCGATTTCATGGCCGATCACGGCAGCCAGCTGGTCCTGGTTCTTCGCCACGGTGAAGATGCCCGTGTTCACGCCCACCTTGCCACCGGGCAGTGCGAACGCATTGGGTTCCTTGTCGACGAACACCGCGGTCTCCCACCGTACACCACGGTATTGAGGCGGCAGCTGCGCGACCAGCGCGTTGACCACGCACTGCACGTAACCGTTCTGGCGGCCGTCGGTGCTGATCTTTTCCTTCTGCTTGGTTTCAGCAAACGCCTGCGCGCCCAGCTGGTCCAGCTGGGCCTGGGAGACGCCGCCCACCATCTGCCGGCGCCCGGTCGGGGACGTCGTGGTCGCGCAGGCGCTGACCAGGGTGGTGATGACAAGGGCCAGCAGCAGTTGTTTCATGGAAGCTCCCCCGTGTTCATGTCCGCAGTGTGTAGCGTACCGGCTTAATCTTTCGTCAAGCGGGCACGGCGTTACGTTGACCCCAGGAACACCATCGCGGCAAGCGCAACGGCGTTGTTCAATGCATGTGCGGTGATGGCCGCCCACAACGTGCCGGTTCGCTGGTAGAGCCAACAGAACGCGGCGCCCATGCCGCCATACACCAGCCACAACTGGAGCATGCCCAGCAGGGAGTTCTTGCTCAGACCCGGCACTTCGTGCACGAGGGCAAATGCCAGGCTGCTGAGGATGATGCCCAGCCAGGGACGGCCGGCTTTCCACAGGCGCCCGAACAGCACACGGCGGAACAGCAGTTCCTCGTAGGCCGGTGCCAGCACCACCGCGAACAACACGAGGAACAGCGGGAAACGCGCAATCGCGTTCTGCATCAGTTCCACGTTGGTCGGCACCGGTTCGATGCCGAACTGCCTGGCCAGGAAGGCGATGCCATTGCTGCCGATCACGATCAGCGCAGCCACCAGCACGGTCCAGCCCCAGGTCGAGGGCCGCCGCAACGCCTGGCGGGAAGTGGAGCGCTCGTCCGTCGTGGCCGGACGCCGCCAGAAGTACACCACCAGTGCCGCGCCACCCGTGGCGATCAACGCCATCAGGATCTGCGCCAGTGCACCCGGCTGGCCAACCGCCGCGCCGATCGCGTCGGGCGACAGCCCGCCACCCTGGGCCTCCGCATTGGCACGGCCGACCACGATCGCGCGGTAGAACCCCCAGAACAGCCCGGTGATCAGGCTCAGGCTGAACAGGGTGACGATGGCGATGCCCAGGTCGATGAAGAAACCCGCCAACGGGGAACCGGCGCGCGGCGCGGCCGATGCCGGCGGAATCGGGGGCGGGGCGGAAACCGGGGCGGAAGCGGACATCAGGTACCTGCGTTCAAGGGGCGAAGGCCGGCGCGCCTCCCCGCGCACCGGCCGTGTCCCGATTGTGTCAGATATCCAGGTTGGCGACCTTCAGCGCGTTGTCCTCGATGAAATCGCGACGCGGTTCAACCACATCGCCCATCAGGGTGCTGAAGATCTGGTCGGCGGCAACGGCATCTTCGATGCGCACCTGCAGCAGCCGACGGGTTTCCGGATTCACGGTAGTGTCCCACAGCTGTTCCGGATTCATTTCACCCAGACCCTTGAATCGCTGGATCTGGCGGCCGCGCTTGGCCTCTTCGAGCAGCCAGTTCTGCGCCTTGGCAAAGCTGTCCACTTCGATCGACTTGGCGCCGCGGGAAATGGTCGCACCTTCGCGGATCAGGCCATGCAGCAGCTTGGAGGCCTGGTGGATCGCGCGCAGTTCGCCGCTTTCGAAGGCCGACATCGGCAACACCTGGATGTGCTGCTCGCCCATATGGCGACGGGTCACCAGCACGGCGGCCGGGCGCTCGTCGTTGGCTTCCTGCAGTTCCAGGCTGAAGCGCGGGCTGCCCAGGCTGCCCTGGTTGAGGCGCTTGGCCAGTGCATCCAGGCCTTCGCCTTCGCCGGCAGTGCGCAGGCTGTCCATGTCCATCGGCACGAAATCGACCAGCGCCTCGAGCAGGTTGCGGTCGTAGCGGTGTGCGTTGCGTTCGATCGAATCCAGTGCAGCCGCGTAGGCCAGCAGCAGCTTTTCCAGCGCCAGGCCTTCGATGCCCGGCTCGCCGGTGGCCGGCACCAGCGCGGCGTTTTCCACTGCGCTGCTGGCCAGGTAGCTGTCCAGCGCCGGGTCGTCCTTCAGGTACAGCTCCTGCTTGCCCTGCTTGATCTTGTACAGCGGCGGCAGGCCGATGTAGACGTAACCGCGCTCGATCAGCTCCGGCATCTGACGGTAGAAGAACGTCAGCAGCAGGGTGCGGATGTGCGCGCCGTCGACGTCGGCGTCGGTCATGATGATGATCTTGTGGTAGCGCAGCTTGTCCGGGTTGTACTCGTCACGGCCGATGCCGGTGCCCAGCGCGGTGATCAGCGTACCGACCTGGTCCGACGACAGCATGCGATCGAAGCGCGCGCGTTCCACGTTGAGGATCTTGCCGCGCAGCGGCAGCACCGCCTGGTTCTTGCGGTTGCGACCCTGCTTGGCCGAGCCACCTGCCGAGTCACCCTCGACGATGAACAGCTCGGACAGCGCCGGATCCTTTTCCTGGCAGTCGGCCAGCTTGCCCGGCAGGCCGGCGATGTCCAGCGCGCCCTTGCGGCGGGTCAGGTCGCGGGCCTTGCGCGCGGCTTCACGTGCACGCGCGGCATCGACGATCTTGCCGGCGATGGCCTTGGCTTCGTTCGGGTTTTCCTGCAGGAACTCTTCCAGGCGCGCACCAAAGGCGTTTTCCACCGCCGGGCGCACGTCGGAGCTGACCAGCTTTTCCTTGGTCTGGCTGGAGAAGCTCGGATCCGGCACCTTCACCGACAGCACCGCGATCATGCCTTCGCGCATGTCGTCGCCGGTCAGGTTGATCTTGGCCTGCTTGGCGATGCCGTTCTGCTCGATGTAGTTGTTGAGCACGCGGGTCAGCGCACCACGGAAGCCGGCGAGGTGGGTACCGCCGTCCTTCTGCGGGATGTTGTTGGTGAAGCAGTACATCGTCTCCTGGTAGGAGTCGGTCCACTGCAGCGCCACGTCCACCACGATGTTGTTGTGCTCGCCGGTGACCGAGATGACGTTCGGGTGCAGCGGGGTCTTCAGCTGCGCCAGATGCTCCACGAAGCTGCGGATGCCGCCTTCGTAGTGGAAGTCGTCGCGACGGCCGTCGCCACGCTCATCGGCAAGGACGATCTTGACGCCGGAATTGAGGAACGACAGTTCGCGCAGGCGGCGGGCCAGGATGTCGTAGTGGAATTCCACGTTGTCGTGGAATGCCACGGTCGACGGCCAGAAGCGCACGGTGGTGCCACGTTTGGTGGTGGTTTCCAGCTTGGCCAGTGGGGTCACGGCCGCACCGTTGCTGAATTCCTGCTGGTAGTGGAAGCCGTTCTGGAACACATCCACCAGCAACTTCTGCGACAGCGCGTTGACCACGCTGACACCCACGCCGTGCAGGCCGCCGGACACCTTGTAGCTGTTGTCGTCGAACTTGCCGCCTGCGTGCAGCACGGTCATCACGACTTCGGCTGCCGAAACCTCACGGCCCAGCTTGGCGCTCATCTGCTCATGCTTGCCGGTCGGGATACCGCGACCGTTATCGGACACCGAGACCGAGCCATCGGTGTGGATCGTCACTGCCACGTGGTCGGCGTGGCCGGCCAACGCTTCGTCGATCGAGTTGTCGACGACCTCGAACACCATGTGGTGCAGGCCGGTGCCGTCATGCACATCACCGATGTACATGCCGGGACGCTTGCGGACAGCCTCCAGGCCTTCCAGGGCGGTAATGCTGTTGGCGTCGTAATTGCCGTTGTTTGCCGGGGTGTTCTGTTCGTCGCTCATTGCGCTTGCCGTAGGCTCCGCAGGTCGGCCACCGCGTGGAGCGATGCGCCGAGAATGAAAGGATTCCAACCCGAATTATACCAGCCGGGGTCGAGCGGCCCTGGTGTGACCACTATGGCACAGCCACGATCTGTGCATGTTCCACGTGGAACCGGGTGATGTCGGCCAGATCCTGCAGTGCCGACGGGGTTTCGGTGGCGGTAATGAAGATCTGCGCCGGGCCATCGAGCAGGCGTTGCAGCACGCGCGCCTGATGGGTGCGATCCAGCTCCGAGGCCAGGTCGTCAAGTGCGATCACCGGCCACTCGCCGCGTTGTTCCGCATAGTCCTCGGCCTGCGCAAGCAGGCACGCCAGCGCGGTCAGCTTGGCCTGGCCACGTGACAGTGCGTCGCGACCGGGAATGCTGTGGAAATCCACGCTCCAGTCCGCGCGGTGCGGGCCCACCGAGGTGTAGCCGGCCTGGCGGTCCCGCTCCCGGGCCAGAAGCAGGGCGTCGGCCAGAGGAAGTTCGTGGCGACGCCAGCCTGGGCTCAGTTCCAGCCCCTGGATTCCGAGTTGCGGAGCAAGGGTGGCTGCCAACGACACCGTGCGCTGCTGCAGTCTCTCCAGGTAGTGCTGGCGGCGGCTGGTCAGCGGTTCTCCTGCCTCGGCCAGCTCGTGATCCCAGGTATCGAGCATCCGCGACGGCCCGCCCTGTTTGAGCAGCGCATTGCGCTGCTTCAGTGCCCGCGAGTAGCGGCGCCACAAAGCGAGGAAATCAGGTTCCACGTGGAACAGGCCCCAATCGAGGAAGCGACGACGGGGTTCACCACCACCACTCACCAGCGCATGACTGCCTGGCTCGAAGGTCACCACGGCCAGGGCGGCGCAGAGATTCCCGAGCTGCGCGACATCCTCGCCGTCCAATCGCCCTTTCCAGTCCTGACCGCTGTGGCGCAGGCCCGCCTTGCGGCGATGGGGCGGGTGATGGGCGCGCTGCTCGTCCCATTCAACGAAGATTTCCAGCGCCTCCTGGCCCTGACGGACCAGACCATCGCGAACCCGGCCGCGAAAGCTGCGGCCATAGGCCATCAGGTGCAGGGCCTCGAGCACGCTGGTCTTACCGGCACCGTTGTCGCCGGTCAGCAGATTCAATCCTGGCTGCGGCAACAGGTCCACCGCGCTGAAGCGACGCAGTTGGTGCAGGGCGAGGCGGCGGATCTGCATGGGGCGCGAAGGACCATCCGCACTGGGCGGTAGAAGGGTGGGTAATCCATCAGCTTACTGCATCGGTCAAGCCGGTCGTGTTGCGGGCACCATCCGCCCCGGAACGCGACGGCTGCCGGCCACTGCTCGCTCGTTTCACGTGGTGTGCGGCTCATGCCTGCGGCCCCGCCGCAATCGGGAAGGGCGCGAATTCCTTCAAATCTGGGCACGGCACCACTCAGTAGGCCCACAGATTTCAGCAGTTTCACGGCCATCCAGTGGGAATCGCGGGATGCCTCAACGGCGATGCCAGCGGCAAACCACCCGGATTCCTTCAATTCTGCGGTCCAGGACCCTGGAGGGTTCCACAGAATTCAACGAATTCAGACCGACAGTTCCACGCTATCCACAGCGGGACGGTATGACTTATACACAAGGTATGGGCAATCTGTGGATAAATAAGCCCTTTTACCGTGCCGGCGAAACTATCCACAGGTTCCCCCCCAGCCCGAAGGCCCTCTATACAGGGGGTTTCAGCCTCATAAAACTTTTTAAAATCAAACAGATAACGCGTTTTTCCACGAAATCTGGCCCTACCATCACCACCATGCTTTAGATTTATACCCAGATTTAGAAGCTAGGCCCAGCCCGATCTGCCTCGAACGGGCCCTGTGGACAGTGGCGTCTGCAGAAACAGGAGTCATTGCTTCGCAGACGATCGCGAGGCCTGCTTCACCTGGGACAAGAAGGCCATTCGACTGAGCATGACGATCCAGCAGCCGGAATCCTGATTGCCTCCAATCCGAGAGCCCACTCGCACCGTCAATGTTGGAACCCAACGACGGGACAGCAGAGATCCCCGTTCCAAGGCGTCGAATCAGCGCCTGTAGCAGGACGAACACTCATGCTCCACGTGGAACAAAAAAAACGCCCGGGAAAATCCCGGGCGTCATTCGGTTCCACGTGGAACAGCGCTGGTGTCAGAGACGCAGCGGCATCACCACATGACGCGACTTCTCGCTGCTGGATTCACGCACCAGCGCCGAGGAGTTGGAGTCGCGCAGCTGGATGATGACTTCCTCGTCGCGCAGCGCCGACAGGGCATCCAGCAGGTAGTTCACGTTGAAGCCGATGGCCAGGTCGCTGACCGTGGTGTCGGCTTCGATCTCTTCCTGGGCTTCTTCCTGTTCCGGGTTGTGCGCGCTGATCTTCAGGTTGCCCGGCGAGACTTCCACGCGGATACCGCGGTACTTCTCGTTGGACAGGATCGCGGCACGCTGCAGCGAGGCACGCAGGGCTTCACGGTCAACCTTCACTTCGCGGTCGGCGCCGATCGGGATGACAGCCTCGTAATCCGGGAAACGGCCGTCGATCAGCTTCGAGGTGAAAGTGACATCGTCGCGCTTGACGCGCACGTGGCTGCGGCCGACTTCCAGCTCGATCTCGCGATCACCGCTTTCCAGCAGGCGCTGCAGTTCGGTCACGCCCTTGCGCGGCACGATGATCTGGCGCTTGGACCCGCTGGGCTTGGCCAGATCGGTTTCACACAGCGCCAGGCGATGACCGTCCGTGGCGACGGTACGCAGGGCGTCACCGCGCAGATCGAACAGCAGGCCGTTGAGGTAGTAGCGCACATCCTGCTGGGCCATCGCGAACGCGGTGCGTTCGATCAGCTCCTTCAGGGTCGCTTCGCCGATGGCCACGCGCTCGGTGGCTTCCACTTCGTCCACCGACGGGAAGTCGTTGGAGGGCAGGGTGGCCAGGGTGAAGCGGCTGCGACCGGCCTGCACGGTGATCTTGTCACCGGTCTGCGAGACGGTGATCCGGCTGCCGTCGGGCAGGGCGCGGATGATCTCGAACAGCTTGCGGGCGGGAATGGTGGTTTCGCCGTCCTGGGCATCTTCAACCGCGATCCGCGACACCATCTCCACTTCCAGGTCGGTACCGGTCAGCGACAGCTGGCCGTTCTGCACCTGGACCAGGAAATTGGCCAGAACCGGAAGGGTCTGGCGGCGTTCGACCACGTTGACGACCTGTGCCAACGGCTTGAGAAAGGCTTCGCGCTGCAGTGTGAAACGCATGTGGTTCCGTGCCCCTATGCTTTAAAAAATGTGGAGTAAATCAAAAGCTTGGTGGTGCTGGTAGAGACAGAATCGCTGGAAAACAACGCTAAGTCTTTGTAAATAAAAGAATTTCAGACCTCGAAACCCTCTGTATTACCGACCCCCAGGGGGTGGGGAAAGCTGTGGATAGAATCGGCGCGATTTCAGACGCCATTTTTATCCACAACGTGCCCCGCGCTTGCTACCGGATTCTGCACCGTTTTGTGCGATGACGCCTCATCGGCATCCGTGCATCATTCGCTCAGCTTCCGGATCAGCTTGTCCCAGTCCTCGCGGAGCTTGCCGTCGGTTTCCATCAGGGTCCGGATCTGGCGGCAGGCATGCAGCACCGTGGTGTGATCGCGACCGGCAAAGGCATCGCCGATCTCGGGCAGGCTGTGCTCGGTCAGTTCCTTGGTCAGGGCCATGGCGACCTGGCGCGGGCGGGCCAGCGAGCGGGTCCGACGCTTGGACAGCAGATCCTTGATCTGCAGGCCGTAGTAGTCGGCAACGGTTTTCTGGATGTTGGGAATGCTGATCGCCTGCTGCTGGGCACGCAGCAGGTCGCGCAGGGTTTCCTGGGCGAATTCGGTGGTGATCGCGCGGCCGGTGAAATTGGCGCGGGCGGTCAGGGTATTGAGCGCGCCTTCGAGGTCGCGCACGTTGGAGCGCATCTTCTTGGCGATCAGGAACGCAACGTCATCGGGAATCTCGGCACCGCGTTCGCGCGCCTTGGCCAGCACGATCGCGGCACGGGTCTCGAAGTCCGGCGGTTCGATCGCGACCGACAGGCCCCAGGCAAGCCGCGACTTCAGGCGCGCTTCCAGGCCTTCGACTTCGCGCGGATAGCGGTCGCAGGTCAGGATGATCTGCTGCTTGCCATCGAACAGCGCGTTGAAGGTGTGGAAGAACTCTTCCTGGGTGCGGTCCTTGCCGGCGAAGAACTGGATGTCATCGATCAGCAGCGCGTCCACCTGCTGGAACTGGCGCTTGAACTGATCCATGGTCTTTTCCTGCAGGGCCCGGATCATCGCGCTGAAGAACTGCTCCGAACGCAGGTACAGCACCTTCGCTCCCGGGTTGGCCTGGCGCATGGCGTTGCCGGCGGCGAACATCAGGTGGGTCTTGCCCAGGCCGGTGCCTCCGTACAGCAGCAGCGGGTTGTGCGCACGGTCGCCCGGCTTCTGCGCCGCCTGGAAGGCAGCGGCCAGGCCCAGCTGGTTGCTGCGGCCTTCGACGAAGTTGGCGAAGGTGTAGTGGTTGTCCAGGTTGCCGGCGAACGGCACCTGCGGTTCGCTGGAGACGTGCGCCGACGGCGTGGAAACCGGCGCGTTCTGCGCCTCCACCGGGCGTGGGCGCGAGCCGATTTCAAGAAAAACGTCGCTGAAACCGGCGAAATGAGCCAGCAGTTCGCGGATTCGGGCCAGGTACAGCTCGCGGACCTGGTCGACGATGAAGGCATTCGGTGCATACAGCACCAGGCTGTCCACGCGCAGATCGGCCTGCAGCGGCTTCAACCAGGTATGAACGTCTTCCGGCGGGAACTCCGCTTCGAGGCGCTCGAGACTACGGGACCAAGCATCCATCAGCAATAATCGTCCGGTGGCCGGGGCGTGGACGCGACAAGGCGCCCAAACACAGGCCGGAAAGGGGGGAAATGGATGGCTCAGACTACCACCGAGCGCCCGCCTTCGGAATGCTTGTCCCCTACTTATTCACAAAAACATCCACAGCTATTGCACAGGGCAGTGAATTGGCGTAGCTGCCAGGGCTTGACTTGGGGCGGGGTACCTCTCTAGAATTTCCGGTTCTTTCCGTCCCATTCATACGAGAGGCCCCCAATGGCCACGAAGCGCACCTACCAGCCCAGCAACCTCAAGCGTAAGCGCGACCACGGCTTCCGTGCCCGTATGAAGACCGCTGACGGCCGCAAGATCCTGTCGCGTCGCCGCGCCAAGGGCCGCAAAGTCCTGAGCGCCTGATTGCCATGCCGCACCTCGCGGCAGACGCAATCCCTTCGACAGTGAATACTGCAGACCCGCGCAAGCGATTCCCTCGCTCTGCGCGGGTTCGCACGCGTGCCGAATACTCAACGGTCTTCAACGGCGCCCGCCGTGTGTCCGATCCGCTGATGACCCTGCACTGGCTGCCGGCCGACCGGCCGGCCAGGCTGGGTCTGGCGGTTTCCCGCAAGGTTGATCCGAACGCCGTCGGGCGTAACCGGATCAAGCGCGTCCTGCGCGACATCCTGCGTCAGACACGTACCGAAATCCAGCCAGGCGACTTCGTCGTCGTGGCTCGTAGTGCTGCGCGTTCTGCCAGCAACGACGAGATCCGCCAGGCCTTCCTGCGCCTGCTGCGTCGCCTGCGTGCATTGCCCACGCCGGGCGTGGACGGCACAATGCCGCCGCCTGATGGCATCGCAACTCCTTCTTTGACCGAGCCGGCATCGCGTCCCGGCCCCGCCGAGCCTGTCCGCTGATGAACCAGACCCGCGTATTCCTCATTTTTGCCTGGCTGATGGTGGCCGTGCTGCTGTGGATGGAGTGGAGCCGTGAAAAGGCTGCTCCGACCCCGGCCCCGACGACCACGTCGGCCCCGGCCGCCGCACAGAGCGTTCCGGGTGCAACCCCGGGCGCCATCCCCAGTGCCCAGGTCCCGGGTGCCCCCGGCCAGGCCGCCGTGCAGGCCCAGGCCAGTGCCACCCCGGCCAGCCAGCGCGTGACCGTCACCACCGACGTGCTGCGCCTGGTGCTCGATGGGGGCCGCGTGCTCGATGCCGAGCTGCTGCAGTTCCCGCAGACCAAGGACGAAGGCAGCCCGCCGGTGCGCCTGCTGACCGAAGATCCCGCGCATCCGTACAGCGCGATCAGCGGCTGGGCCAGCGAGGACAAGAACACCCCGGTCCCGGGCGCTGACGGCTTCAAGCTGGTCGGTGACACCAACGACTTCGTGCTGGCCAAGGGCCAGAACGAGCTGCAGATCCCGTTCGTGTGGACCGCCGACAACGGCGTGACCATCAAGCGCACCCTGACCGTCTCGCGCAACGAGTACGCCGTGCGCTTCAAGGACGAAGTCAGCAACACCGGCACCGCGCCGTGGAACGGTTACGTCTACCGCACCCTGGACCGCACCCCGACGATCCTGTCGCGGAGCATGACCAACCCGGACTCCTTCAGCTTCAACGGCGCCACCTGGTACGACAACGACAAGAAGTACCAGCGTCGTGCGTTCAAGGACTACCTGGAAGACGGCACGCTGAACCAGAACATCACCGGCGGCTGGCTGGCGATGCTGCAGCACCATTTCTTCACCGCGTGGATCCCGCAGAAGGACCAGACCGCACACTACGTGCTGTCGCAGGTGGCCGGTCGTGACCTGATCGAAGCGCGTGGCCCGGCCTTCACCGTGGCCCCGGGCCAGTCCACCAGCACCGAGGCCCGCCTGTGGGTCGGCCCGAAGCTGGTCAACCTGATCGCCAAGGAAGACGTGCCGGGCCTGGACCGCGTGGTCGACTACAGCCGCTTCTCGATGATGGCGGTGATCGGCCAGGGCCTGTTCTGGGTGCTGAACCAGGTGCACAAGCTGGTCGGCAACTGGGGCTGGGCGATTGTCGGCCTGGTGGTGCTGCTGAAGCTGGTGCTGTATCCGTTGTCGGCCGTGCAGTACAAGAGCGGCGCCAAGATGCGTCGCTTCCAGCCGCGCATCGCGCAGCTGAAGGAACGCTATGGCGACGACCGCCAGAAGTTCCAGACCGCGATGATGGAGCTGTACAAGAAGGAAAAGATCAATCCGATGGGCGGCTGCCTGCCGATCCTCATCCAGATGCCGATCTTCTTCGCCCTGTACTGGGTGCTGGTCGAGTCGGTCGAGCTGCGCCAGGCGCCGTGGCTGGGCTGGATCCAGGACCTGACCGCACGCGACCCGTACTTCATCCTGCCGGTCATCAACGTGGCGGTGATGTGGTTCACCCAGAAGCTGACCCCGGCACCGGGCATGGACCCGATGCAGCAGAAGATGATGCAGTTCATGCCGCTGGTGTTCGGCGTCATGATGGCCTTCATGCCGTCCGGCCTGGTGCTGTACTGGGTGGTCAACGGCGGCCTGGGCCTGCTGCAGCAGTGGTGGATGACCAAGCGCCATGGCGGCGATCCGGTCCCGGCCACCACTGCCCCGGCCCCGGTCAAGAAGAAGTAACGGGTAGAGCCGGCCGCTGGCCGGCTGACCTCAGCAGAAGCCCGCCGCAAGGCGGGCTTTTCGCATGCGGCGTTAGAATTCCCGGCACACCGTTCCTCCCACCTTCGAGTCCACCATGCCGCGTGCGCTGTCGTTCCGCCTGTTCCTGCCCTCGCTGTTGTTGACCCTGGCCGTGGCCGGGTGTGGCGACAAGGATGCGAAGGCACCGGCGGCCACCGTCACCCAGCCCAGCGCGCAGGCCGCGGCCGCCGCTGATCCGGCCGCCGCACCGCTGCTGGCCGCGCTGCAGAAGCAGCTCGACGGCTACCGCCGGATCATCGTGCTGCTGGCCGACGAGGAACAGCAGTCGGCCGCAGACCGCGGTACCTCCACGCGTGTGGGGCAGCAGCTGTTCCACGATGGGCTGGAACAGCGCACGGCCATCGCCGCGCAGTTCGACACGCTGTTGCGCGGTTCCAGCCCGCAGCGCTTCGCCACCCTCGGCACCGTTCTGGACTACATCGAATCGGCACCGGAACTGTTCGATGCCGACCGCCTGGCGTTCCGCGAAGTGCTGCGTGATCTGCACGAACGGGTCGGTACCGATTCGTCGCTGCCGGCGGTGAAACTGCACCAGCGCATCGGCGAAGACCTGGAAGCACTCGATGAAATCGAGCGCAACTACAACCAGGAACTGACCCGGATCTTCAGCCGCTTCGAGCGCACCCGTGCCATCGAACTGAAGCGCGAGAAGTGGGACGACTACATCGCCCACCTGCACAAGGACTACAGCCGCGAAGCGATCCTGCGCGACTACGGGGTGATCGAGCCGTACCCGATGTCGATGGAGGACAGCGACCGCGAGATCTTCGGCCGCGACCTGCCGCCGAAGACCGTGGTGCTGACCTTCGACGATGGCCCGCACAAGGCCTACACCGATGAAGTGGTGGCCATCCTCAAGCGCTACGACGTACCGGGCGTGTTCTTCGAGGTGGGTCGCAACCTGGGCAAGGTCGAGGCGGACGGCAAGGTCAGCCTCGGGCCGATGGCCAAGATCAGCCGCAGCCTGATGGAAGAGGGCTATGCGGTCGGCAACCACAGCCTGACCCACGCCCAGCTGTCGCGCACCACCGGCGACGCGCTGCGCCAGCAGGTACTGGACACCGATACGCTGCTGAAGGACGTCGACAGCAAGCGCGCGCCCCTGTTCCGCTTCCCCTACGGTGCACGCAACGCCGAAGGCCTGCAGCTGCTCAACGAGGCAGGGCTGAAGTCGATCATGTGGAACATCGACTCGATGGACTGGGCCGATCCGGTGCCGGAATCGATCGTGCAGCGCGTGTTCGACCAGGTGGACAAGGAACAGCGCGGCATCATCCTGTTCCATGACATCCACGACCGCGCGGTGAAGGCGCTGCCGCAGATCCTCGATCGCCTGATCGCCGACGGCTACCAGTTCGCCGGCTGGAACGGCCGCGACTTCACCGTCGCCCGCGCGCGCAAGGGCGCGGCCAGCGACGCCACCGTCACCACCGGCTACGAGAAGTCGTGGGCGATCGTGGTAGGCATCGACAGTTACGCCAAGTGGCCGAAGCTGGAGTACGCCAGCCACGATGCGCAGGCGGTGGCCGACACGCTGACAGGCCAGTTCGGGTTCCCCTCTTCGCAGGTGATCGTGCTGAAGAACGAGCAGGCCACCCGCAACAACATCCTGGCCGCCTTCCACGACCGCCTGGCCGACGACCGCACCGGCAAGGACGATCGCGTGTTCGTGTTCTTCGCCGGCCATGGTGCGACCCGCCAGCTCGCCTCCGGGCGCGACCTTGGCTACATCATCCCGGTGGATTCGGACCCGAAGGAGTTCGCCACCGACGCGATCGCGATGACCGACATCCAGAACATCGCCGAGAGCATGCAGGCCAAGCACGTGATGTTCGTGATGGATGCCTGCTACAGCGGCCTGGGCCTGACCCGTGGCGGCCCATCATCGTCGTCGTTCCTGCGCGAGAACGCACGCCGCAGCGCGCGGCAGATGCTGACCGCCGGCGGTGCCGACCAGCAGGTGGCCGATGCCGGCCCGAACGGCCATTCGGTGTTCACCTGGGTGCTGCTGCAGGCGCTGGCCGGCAAGGGCGACCTCAACGGCGACGGCCTGATCACCGGTACCGAGCTGGCCGCGTACGTGGCGCCGGCGGTGTCGGCGGTTTCGCACCAGACCCCGGCCTTCGGCAGCCTGCCCGGTTCGCAGGGCGGCGAGTTCGTATTCCAGGTGCCGGACAGCCAGGAGTTCCTCAACGCCGGTACGCGCCAGCTGACCGCCGATGCGATCGCGTTGAACAACAAGGTCGATGCGGCCAGCGAAGCCAAGGGCAGCCAGGCGCCGGTGACCGTGGCCGACCTGCAGGGCGGCAAGGCCAGGCTGGTGGTGCCCAGCGCCGGCCCGGCCTCGGACCGCCAGCGCGCGCAGCAGGCCAATGACCGTGGCCTGCAGCTGTATCGCGAGAAGCAGTACGACCAAGCCGCTGCCGAGTTCACCGAAGCACTGAAGCTGCGCCCGGACTTCGCGCAGGCGGCGAACAACCTCGGTTTCGTCTACTACCGCCAGCAGCGCTACGCCGAAGCGGCGCGCTGGCTGGAGAACACGCTGAAGATCGATCCGTCGCGCGCGGTCGCCCATCTCAACCTGGGCGATGCCTACTTCAACGCCGGCGACAAGCCCAAGGCCAGGCAGGCCTACACCACCTACCTGGCGCTGCAGCCGCAGGGCAGCGGCGCCGCGCAGGCGCGCGCGCAGCTGGAGAAGCTCTGAGCCATGGACACCACGATCCACACGGACACCATCGTAGCCATCGCCAGCGCGCCCGGCGCCGGGGGCGTCGGCCTGCTGCGCCTGTCCGGCCCGCGCGCGGCGGCCATCGCCAACGCACTGGGTGCGCCTGCACTGCGCCCGCGCCATGCGCATTACGCGCGCCTGCGCGACGCCGACGATGAGGTGATCGACGATGGCATCGTGCTGTGGTTCCCGGCGCCGAACAGCTTTACCGGCGAAGAAGTGGTGGAACTGCAGGGACACGGCAGCCCGGTGCTGTTGCAGCTGCTGGTCGCGCGCTGCATCGCGCTGGGTGCGCGCCAGGCGCGGCCGGGTGAGTTCAGCGAACGGGCGTTCCTCAACGGCAAGCTCGACCTGGCCCAGGCCGAGGCCATCGCCGACCTGATCGCCGCCGGTGACAACCGTGCCGCGCGCGCTGCGCGCCGTTCGCTGGACGGGGTGTTCTCGCGCCGCATCGAGGCGGTGGTCGAGCAGCTGGTGCTGCTGCGCATCCACGTGGAAGCGGCCATCGACTTCGCCGACGAACCGCTGGATACGCTCGGTGGCGCGCAGGTGCGGCGCGGGCTGGAACAGGCGCGCAGCGATCTGGCCCTGTTGCGCCGCGACGCCGAGCGCGGCCGTCGCCTGCGCGATGGCCTGCACGCGGTGCTGATCGGGCCACCGAATGCCGGCAAGAGTTCATTGCTCAATGCGCTGGCTGGCAGCGAGCGAGCGATCGTCACCGACATCGCCGGTACCACCCGCGACACCCTGCGCGAGACCATCCGCCTGGATGGCCTGGAACTGACCCTGGTCGACACCGCCGGCCTGCGCGACGGTGGCGATGCCATCGAGCGCGAGGGCATGCGTCGCGCCCATGTGGAAATCGAGCGCACCGACCTCGCATTGATAGTGCTGGATGCGCGGGACCCCACCGCCGGTGAAGCGGCCCTCGGCGAGGCGGTGAGCGCGGTGCCGCACAAGGTCTACATCCACAACAAGTCGGACCTGCTGGATGTGCTGCCGGCGCTGGACGATCCGGACCGCGTGTTCGTCTCGGCCGCCACCGGTGCTGGCCTGGATGACCTGCATGCGCGCCTGCGCTCGATTGCGTCGGCCGGGGCAGGGGAGCAGGTGGACGGCGAGTTCTCCGCGCGCACCCGCCACGTCGATGCGATCGAGCGCGCGCAGGAGCATGCGCAGCGCGCCGACGGTGAGCTGTCCCACGAACACCTGGAACTGGCCGCCGAGGAACTGCGGCTGGCCCACGATGCACTGGGCGAGATCACCGGGCAGATGAGTGCCGATGACCTGCTGGGGCGGATCTTCTCCAGCTTCTGCATCGGCAAGTAACGCTGGTGCCAGATCCCCGAACGGGCTCACGCTCTGGTGGGTGCCAACCTTGGTTGGCACAGGGCATCCGGGGTCATCGACGTCAGCCGGCAGGGCGCCGACCAAGGTCGGCGACTACCGGACGCGTGGCTTCCCCCGCCTGTCACATTGCCGCCGCATACTGACGCTCATCACATACCGCTTGGGGAAGTCGCAGTGAAGTCGTGGGGTTGTGCGTTGCTGTTGTCGCTGGCCGTGGCACCATCGGTGGCCATGAGTGCTGAATCCTCCACCCCGGCCGCACACAAGGTGTCGGTCTATGGCCACCGCGGCGCAAGCGCGCTGCTGCCGGAGCACACCCTGGCCGCCTATGCGCAGGCGATTGCCGATGGCGCCGACTACATCGAACCGGACCTGGTGATGACCAAGGACGGGGTGATGGTGGCCCGCCACGAGAACGAGATCAGCGGCACCACCGACGTGGCCTCGCATCCCGAGTTCGCCAGCCGCCGCACCAGCAAGGTCATCGACGGGCAGAAGGTTGAGGGCTGGTTCACCGAAGACTTCACCCTGGCCGAGCTGAAGACGCTGTACGCGCGTGAGCGCCTGCCAGAACTGCGCAGCACCGCCTACGACGGCCAGTTCCGCATCGCCAGCCTTGACGAGATCCTGGCCTTCCTGGTGCAGCAGGCAGGGCGTGCCAACCGTGGCATCGGCCTGGTGCCGGAGATCAAGCACCCGACCTACTTCCAGTCGATCGGCCTGCCGATGGAAGACAAACTGCTGGCGGCGCTGCGCGGCAACGCCTATACCAACGTCGGCCCGGTCACCATCCAGTCGTTCGAGACCGCCAACCTGCGCTACCTGCGCGGCAAGATCCCGCGCGACAGCAACATCCGCCTGCTGCAGCTGCTGTGGAAGGGTGACACCCAGCCGGCCGACATCGCCAAGGCCGGTGGCACGCTGACCTACGCACAGATGATGACCCCAGCCGGCCTGAAGGACATCGCCGTGTACGCCGACAGCATCGGCCCGGAGCTGCGCTCGATCATTCCGCTGGATGACAAGGGCGCGCTGGGCACGCCCACCTCGCTGGTGCGCGATGCGCATGCGGTGGGGCTGATGGTGATTCCGTACACCTTCCGCCCGGAGAACCACTTCCAGGCCAGCAACCTGCGCAAGGGCGCCGACAACGCACGCAACGCCGAGGGTTCGATCGCCGAGATGCGCGCCTACCTGGCCACCGGCATCGATGCCTTCTTCACCGACGACCCGGCACTACCACACCTCAGCCGCGCGGATCGTCCGGCCGCCGGAACGGAATCACCACGTAGTCCTGGCCCTCGCGCGGCTGCCACAGCACCGGAACGCGCTGCGGTGACGGCGGCTCCAGCTCGCCGTCGGCCAGCGGTTCGGCCTCATCCTCTTCGTCTTCCCAGCTGTAGCGCTGGCGCGGCGGCAGCGGGTCGGCGTTGCGGAACAGCAGCGCGGCAATGATGCCGGCGAAGGCGCCGCCCATGTGCGACTGCCACGACACGCCGTCGGCGTGCGGCAGGACGGTCATCAGCATGCCACCGTAGAACAGCATGCCGATCAGGCCGGTGGCGATCGCCGCGCGGTCGCGGCGCAGCAGGCCGAGGCTGGCGAGCAGGAACATCAGGCCGTGGGTCACGCCACTGGCGCCCAGGTGCACGCTGCCCGGATTGCCCAGCATCCAGGCACCCAATCCCGAACCCAGCCACAGCAGGGGCAGGGCGCGCACGGTGGCTTTCGGATAGACGCTGCCGGCCAGGGTGCCGAGGATCAGGATGGCGATGCTGTTGGCGACGATGTGCTCGACCGAGGCATGCAGCATCGGGCCACCGACCAGGCCGAGCAGGCCCTTGGCTTCCAGCGGCGCTACCGCCCAGGGGCGCCAGTCGAACGTGCCCTGCAGGGCGAACACGGCCACCAGCACCAGCACGGCGGCCAGGCTGACATTGAACGCCCGCAGGATGCGCGAGCGGTCATTGCGGGGGGCCGGTACGTCGCCGGCGGGCAGGGGCGCGTTGTTGTCCATACCTCAGCAATGGCGGTGGTTGCCGCGAAACCAAGGCCGCCGCGGCGGGAGAGTGGAGACGGCCGGCGGGACAATCCCGCCGGCCATGCCGTTCAGCGATTCAGGTTCAGGCGTGGCCCGATCCTTCCTTCGGCGGGTACTTCAGGCTCAGCACCACGGTGGCGGCGATGATCACTGCAACCACGCCCAGCGACACCGGGGTCGGGATCTTGAACAGGTCGATGATCATCATCTTGATGCCGATGAAGCCCAGTACCAGCGCCAGGCCATACGGCAGCAGGTGGAAGCGGTCGGCCATGCCGGCCAGCAGGAAGAACATCGCGCGCAGGCCCAGCACCGCGAACACGTTGGAGGTGAGCACGATGAACGGGTCGGTGGTGATCGCGAAGATCGCCGGGATGCTGTCCACGGCGAAGATCACGTCGGTGACCGCGATCAGGATCAGTACCGCGAACAGCGGGGTGAACCAGCGCACGCCATCGCGCTTCACGCTCAGCGCATTGCCGGCGTAGTCCGGCAGCAGGCGCAGGTGCTTGCGCATCCAGCGCAGGGCCGGATTGGTCTCCAGATCGGGCTCCTGGCCGGCGGCGAACCACATCTTCCAGCCGGTGAACAGCAGGAAGGCACCGAACACGTAAAGCAGCCAATGGAACTGGCTGATCAGTACGCTGCCGGCGAAGATCATGATCGTACGCAGCACGATCGCACCCAGGATGCCGATGATCAGCACCTTCTGGCGCTGTTCCTCCGGCACCGCGAAGTAGCTCATGATCATCAGGAAGACAAAGATGTTGTCGACCGCCAGCGCCTTCTCGACCAGGTAGCCGGTCAGGAATTCGAGGCCGACCTTGTTGGCCACGACCTGGCCGGCGGTCTCATTCAGGTAATACCAGAGGCCGGCGTTGAACAGCAGGGCCAGCGCGACCCAGCCGATCGACCACCACAGGGCCTCCTTGAAGGTGACCTTGTGCGGTCCACCATGGCGCATCAACACGAGGTCGACCAGCAGGGCGATGACCACCACCGCTGCGAAGCCGCCCCACAACCACACGTTACCGATCGTCTGCATTGGGAATGTCCGTTGGAAAGATGAATGCCAGGCCGGACGGCGAGGATCTGCAACGGAGGATCGGGAGGGGATCCAGGGACAGAGCTTCGCCAGTACGGCGAAGGTCTCGCTCGCAGTTCCAATGGCTGGAACTGCCGTTGCACCGGAGCCTGCGGGCTCGAATTGACGGCGACAACGTCTGGGAGCTACTCCCCTTCTGGCGCCGATTCTGCCGTCTGCCCGGGCCGCCGTCAATTGCCGCGCCCGTGCTGGATTTCCGGCCCCCGCCGCCCCCCGGCTACAATGGGCGGATGAATACCCCCCTTCCGATTGTCCGCCTCAAGAACGCGTGGCGTTCCAGCCACCCGTGGATCTTCCAGAAACTGGTCGAGAAGCCGACCGTCCGGCCCAAGCCCGGCTCCATCGTCGACGTGGTCGGCATCGATGGCGAGTTCATTGGCCGGGGGTTCTACAACGGGCATTCGCGCATTGCCGTGCGCATCCTCGAAACCGACCCGAACGTGCCGGTCGATGCCGGCTGGTTCTCGCGCAAGATCGCCCAGGCGGTGTCGCTGCGCCGTGAGGTGCTGAAGCTCGATGCGGTGTCCGATGCCTGGCGCGTGGTGCACAGCGAAGGCGACGGCCTGTCCGGCCTGGTGGTCGACCGCTATGGCGACCTGGTGGTGGTCGAATTCTTCGCCGCCGGCATGTTCCGCCACCGCGAGTGGATCTACGACGCGCTGCGCGAGCAGTTCCCGGGCTGCCGCTTCCACAGCTTCGCCGACGAGCACGTGCAGAAGCAGGAGAGCTTCGACTTCCACGGCAATACCACCACCGAGGCATCGGTGATCACCGAGTACGGCATCAAGTTCCGCGCCGACCCGGCCGGTGCCCACAAGACCGGCTTCTTCGCCGACCAGCGCGAGAACCGCGAGTGGCTGAGCCAGCAGGTGGAAGGCAAGAGCGTGCTCGACCTGTGCTGCAACACCGGCGGTTTCGCGGTGTACGCGGCCGCGCGCGGCGCTTCTGAAGTGGTCGGCATCGACATCGATGAAGACGTGATCCAGATCGCCAAGGGCAATTCGCGCCTGAACAACGTGCGCCCGAAGTTCATCCAGTCCGACATCTTCCCGTGGCTGCGTGATGCCGCCAACCGCGGCGAGCAGTACGACGTGGTGATCCTGGACCCGGCGAAGATGACCCGCGACCGCGACCAGGTGATCACCGCGCTGAAGAAGTACCTGGACATGAACAAGCTGGCGCTGGGCGTGGTCAAGCCCGGTGGCCTGTTCGCCACGTTCTCCTGCACCGGCCTGGTGGCCGAGGACCAGTTCCTCGACATGCTGCGCCGCGCGGCCTATTTCTCTGGCCGCACCATCCAGATCCTGAAGGTGGCCGGCGCCGGTCCGGACCATCCGTTCATGGCCCATGTGCAGGAATCGCGCTACCTGAAGGCGGTGTTCTGCCGCGTGGTGGATTGATTCGCAGGATTCCGGCTACGTTCGGCATCGGGTAGTGCCGGCCGCTGGCCGGCTCATCCTGGTCTCCGACTCTCGCTGAGAGCCGGCCAGCGGCCGGCACTACCGTTTGTTGTCATCTCGGCGCTATGGTCTGACGCTTCCCATCGAGGTGAAGCGTCATGACGTTGCGCAGTCTGTCTTTGCTGGTCTCGCTGGCGCTGTGCGCGCCGCTGTCCGCCCACGCCGTTGAGTTCAGCGCGCAGGAGCTGGCCCGTGCCAAGGCGCTGCAACAGCGCCTGGTCACCCTCGACAGCCATCTGGATACGCCGGCCAACTTCGGTCGCAGCGGCTTCGACATCGAGCAGCGCCACGACCGCAACGCGCTTTCGCAGGTGGACTACCCGCGCATGGTCGAAGGCGCGTTGGACGGCGGCTTCTGGGCGATCTACACCGATCAGGGCGACCGCAGCGCAGCGGCCCACCTGGCCGAGCGTGACCATGGCCTGCAGCGGTTGCTGGAAATCCGCGAGATGCTGGCGGCCAATCCCGAGCGCTTCGCGCTGGCGCTGACCGCCGATGATGCGGCGCGGATCAAGGCCGCCGGCAAGCGCGTGGTCTACATCAGCATGGAAAACGCCAGCCCGCTGGTGGCCGATCCCAGCCTGCTGTCGTTCTATCACCGCGCCGGCCTGCGCCTGCTCAGCACCGTGCACTTTGCCAACAACGAGTTCGCCGATTCGGCCACCGACCCCAAGGGCGCGGAGTGGAAAGGCCTGAGCCCGGCCGGCAAAGAGCTGGTGCGGCAGGCGGTGAAGCTGGGGATCGTCATCGACCAGTCGCATGCGTCGGATGCGGTGTTCGACGACCTGCTGGCGATGATGCCGGTGCCCTTCGTGCTGTCGCACAGCTCGGCCAAGGCGGTCTACGACCACCCGCGCAACCTCGATGACGCACGCCTGCGCAAGCTGGCCAAGGCGGGCGGCGTGATCCAGGTGAATGCCTACGGCGGATACCTGATCGACACCGCCAAGACACCGGAGCGCAAGCAGGCCGAAGAAGCGCTGAGCAAGCAGCTGGGTGGCTGGGAAGGAATGGGCATCGAGCAGGGTGTCGCCCTGCTGAAGGCCGAGCAGGAACTGGACCACGAGCATCCGGTGCGCCATGCCAGCCTGGACGATTTCTTCGCCCACTTCGAGCACATCCTCAAGGTGGTCGGCCCCGAGCATGTGGGGATCGGCCTGGACTGGGATGGCGGCGGCGGCCTGAGCGACCTGCCCGATGTCAGCCAGCTGCCGAAGATCACCGCCTGGCTGCTGCGCAAGGGCTACACCGAGCAGCAGATTGCCGGCATCTGGGGCGGCAACCTGCTGCGGGTGATGCGCCAGGCGCAGGATTACGCGGCAAAACAGGGCGGGTGAAGCGCCCTGCGGTAGTGCCGGCCGCTGGCCGGCATTGCCCGTATCAACAGGCTCCGGGTTGCCGGCCAGCGGCCGGCACTACCGGTGATCCATTTATTTCGCGATCAGCGCATGGCGACGGCTGTACAGGAAGTACAGCACCAGGCCGGCCACGTTCCACAGCAGGAAGTACAGCTGCGTGCGGTGCGGCAGGCTGATGAACAGGTAGATGCAGCCCAGCGCCGCCAGCGGGCCGACCACGAAGGCCAGCGGGGTGCGGAAGGTGCGCTCGCGGTTCGGTTCGCGCAGGCGCAGCACCACCAGGCAGATGCCCACCGCGGTGAACGCGGCCAGGGTACCGGCGTTGGCCAGTGCCGCGATCTCGTCCAGGCGTGCCACGCCGGCCAGCGCCGACACCACCACCGCGGTGAACAGCGTGGTCGCCACCGGTGTGCCGGTACGGGCGTTGACCTTGGACAGGCCACGCGGCAGCAGGCCATCGCGGCTCATCACGAAGAAGATGCGGCTCTGACCGTACAGGAAGGCCAGCAGCACGGTCGGCAGGGCGATGATCGCGATCACGCCGATCACCATCGCTGCGGTCGGGTGGCCCAGCTGGCGCATGATCAGGGCCAGCGGCTCGGCGCTGTGGCCGAACACCGCGTAGCTCATCGCACCGACTGCCGCCAGCGCCACCAGCACGTAGACGATGGTGCAGCCGATCATCGAACCGATGATGCCGATCGACAGGTCGCGGCCCGGGTTCTTGGTTTCCTCGGCGGCGGTGGAGATCGCATCGAAGCCGTAGAAGGCGAAGAAGATGATTGCCGCCGCTGCCATCACGCCGTGCTCGACGCCATCGGGGCCGATCGACTTGGCGAAGCCGTAGGGCATGAACGGCTGCAGGTTGGCGCTGTCGAAGGCGGGCAGGGCGACGGCGACGAAGATGGCCAGCGCGATCAGCTTGAACACCACCAGGATGGCGTTGAGGGTGGCGCTCTCCTTGGTGCCGGCCATCAGCATGCCGGCCACCAGCCAGGTGATGACGATCGCCGGCAGGTTGATCATGCCGCCTTCCACGTGCGGGCCGGCGGCAAGCCAGGCCGGCAGGTGCACGTTCCAGCCGAACTGGGTGTGCACCCATTCCAGGAAGCCGACGAAGTAGCCGGACCAGCCCACTGCCACCGTACTCACCACCAGCGAGTACTCCAGGATCAGGCTCCAGCCCACCACCCAGGCGAACACCTCGCCCAGCGCACTGTAGCTGTAGGTGTAGGCGCTGCCGGCGGCCGGCATCATCGTCGACAGCTCGGCATAGGACAGCGCCGCGCAGGCGCAGACCGCGCCGGCGATGGCGAAGGAGATCAGCACGGCCGGGCCGGCCAGGTTGGCGCCGACGCCGATCAGCGTGTAGATGCCGGTACCGACGATGGCGCCGATGCCCAGCGCGATCAGGTGTGGCCAGCTGAGCGTGGGGATCAGACGCCTGCCGGCTTCGTGGACGGTGACGGAATCTAGGGACTTGCGCCGGAACAGGGACATGCAGGCCTCGGAAGGGGTGACTAAGAACGACAAGTTCCCGAGTGTGACCGAACGCAGCGCAGCATTACCACTGACGGGGGTCGTGCATGTGTTGAATGCGTCAGCGATGGTGGCTCGCCATCAGCTGAAGTGACGAAATCAGCACAATTGCGGGCAAAAATCGAATTCGTCCGAGGGCCCTCCGGTCGGCAGAGCCGATTCAGCGGGCGGGCGTCCAGCGCAGTGGGGTCAACGGGTCGGCCGGTTCAACCATTCAGCCCCAGGCGGATACCGAACCCCACCAGGAACAGGCCGGCCACGCGGCGCAGTGCGTCGCTGATCCGCGGGTGCTGGATCAGGCGGCGACGGGCCAGGTTGCCCACGCCGATCAGCATCGAGCAGTAGGCGATGCTGACCACCAGGATGATGCCGGCCAGCGCCGCGAAGGTGGCGATGCCCTGGTGCGCCTTCGGGTCGATGAACAGCGGCAGGAACGCCATGTAGAACAGGATCGCCTTCGGATTGAGCAGGCTGACCAGAATGGCCTGCTGGAAGTAGCGGCCCGGCTGCATGCGGATCGGCCCGGCGTCACCCCCTTCGTGCTTCGGGGTCCGCAGCAGGCTGATGCCGACCCACACCAGGTAGGCCGCACCGAGGTACTGCACGGCATGGAACACCAGCGGATTGGCCTTCAGCAGTGCGGCCACGCCGGCCAGGGCCAGCCACATCAGGATCTGGTCGCCGACCAGCAGGCCGGCCAATGCGGTGTAGCCGCCACGCACGCCGCCACGGCCGGTGGCGGTCAGCAGGGTGAAGGTACCGGGACCGGGCAGGGCGAGGAACACCAGCACGGCGACCAGAAACGTCCACAGGTCCTGGATGCCCATCCACGGCATGGCGGTGTCCTCTTGTTACGGGGGGCCGCCATTGTCGGCCAGCGCCGCGCTTGGCGACAGAGGGCTGGCGGGGCCGCCGGGCATGCCAGACAGCAGCGGTTGCAGGTGCTGGCGCAGCTGCGCGTGCAGCTGCCGCACCGCCGGCGAGAACTGCTTGCGATGCGGGCACACCAGCTGCAGCGGAATGCTGCTGCCAACGCCGTCGAGCAGCAGCTGCAGGCGCCCGGCCTGCACATCCTCGCGCAGGTCCAGCCAGGACTTGTAGGTGATGCCTTCGCCGGCCACGGCCCAGCGCCGCACCACATCGGCGTCGTCGCAGACCAGCGGACCGCGCACCGGAATCACGCTGCGGCGCCCTTCGACGTCGAATGACCAGCGATCGTAGGCGCGGCCACTGAGCTGGTAGACCAGGCAATCATGCTCACGCAGGTCCTCCAGACGGCCGGGTGTGCCGCGCCGCTGCAGGTAGTCGGGCGAGGCCGCGAGCACACGCCGGTTGCCTTCCAGCAGGGGCAGCGCGACGTAGTTGGCGTCGTCGAAGTGGCCGATGCGGATCGCTACGTCGACGGGATCGCGGAACACATCAGCGACTTCGTCGGACAGGCGCAGGTGCAGCCGCAGCCGCGGATGCGCGGCGCGGAAGGCGCTCAGCCAGGGCAGCAGCAGGTTGCGGCCGAAGTCCGACGGCGCCGACAGCTGCAGGGTGCCGTGCAGCTCGGTGTCCTCGCCCTGCACGCGCGCCTGGCCCTCGCGCAGGGTGGCAAGCACCTCCTGCGCATACGGCAGGTACAGCGCACCCTCGCCGGTCAGGCGCAGGCTGCGGGTGGTGCGCACGAACAGGCGCAGGTCCAGCTCGCGCTCCAGCCGCGCCACGGCGGCCGCGACCTGGCCGGGCAGCAGATCGGCCTCGCGCGCGGCCTGCGAGAAGCTGCCCAGCGCAGCCGTGCGGACGAACAACTGCAGGTCGTCGAAACGGATCATTTTCATTGCCGGAGTGAAAGTGCTGCCCGATTCTGCGCCTTTCTGCGGGAGCGCGCGCGGCGCAACCTGTCGCCTCCTTCCCCACTGGACCGCTGCCATGCGCGCCATTGCCTACACCCAAGCCGGCCTGCCGATCGATGATGCCCAGGCCCTGATCGATATCGAACTGGAGCTGCCGCAGCCCGGCCCGCGTGACCTGCGCGTCGCCGTGCGCGCGGTGGCGGTCAATCCGGTCGACACCAAGGTGCGCCGCGGCGTGGCCACCGATGGCCCGCGCGTGCTCGGTTGGGATGCGGTCGGCATCGTCGACGCGGTGGGCAGCGAGGTGACCCTGTTCCAGCCTGGCGATGCGGTCTACTACGCCGGCGTGATCGACCGCCCCGGCAGCAATGCGGAGTACCAGCTGGTGGACGAGCGCAGCGTCGGCCGCAAGCCGGCCAGTCTCGACGATGCCGCCGCCGCGGCGCTGCCGTTGACCGCGATCACCGCCTGGGAACTGCTGTTCGACCGCCTGCGCATCGCCGAGGGCGGCGGCGAAGGCCAGACCCTGCTGGTGATCGGCGCTGCCGGTGGCGTCGGATCAATCCTGGTGCAGCTGGCGCGGAAGCTGACCAAGCTGACGGTGATCGGCACCGCCTCGCGCCCTGATACCCAGGACTGGGTGTATGCGATGGGGGCGCACCATGTAGTCGACCACAGCCTGCCACTGGCCGAGGGCCTGGCGCGGCTGGGCATCAGCGAGGTACATCACGTGGCCAGCCTGACCCACTCCGATCAGCACTACGCGCAGATCGTCGAGCTGCTGGCGGCGCAGGGCCAGCTGGGGCTGATCGATGATCCCGGCCAGGTCGATGTGATGGCACTCAAGCGCAAGGCGTTGTCGCTGCACTGGGAATCGATGTTCACCCGCCCGCTGTACAAGACCGCGGACATGCAGCGCCAGCACGACCTGTTGAACCGGGTGGCCGAGCTGATCGACACGGGTGTGCTGCAGACCACGCTGGGCGAGCACTTCGGGCGTATCGACGCGGCCAACCTGCGGCGCGCGCATGCACTGCTGGAGAGCCACCGCGCCAAGGGCAAGATCGTGCTGGAAGGCTGGTAAGGCCGGGTCGTTCCCGCGCCCCTGCCTCAGGCCACGCCGTTGTCGACGTGTTCGGCAAAACCGGGTTGCTGGCGCAGGCGTTCGAACCAGGCCCCCACGTTCGGCAGCGCAGGCGTGCTGCCGGGCGTGCTGCGCCAGCGCTGGGTCGACAGGCCCAGCACGACATCGGCGAGGGTGAAGGTGTTGCCCGCCACGTAGCTGTCCGTAGCGGCGAGCTGCGCATCAAGCACGCCCATCAATCGATTCCACTGCACCAGGCTGGCCTCGGCGCGGGCATCATCCGGGTAGTCCGGGTGTTGCCGCACCCGGGCCATGAACACGTGGCGCCAGGCGCTGTTGAGGTCGCTGGCCTGCCAGTCCATCCACTGCTCGACGCGGGCCCGCGCCTGAGTGGTGGCGGGCAGCAGGTCGTCGCGCCCGGCGCGTGTGGCCAGGTAACGGCAGATGCTGTTGGACTCCCACAGCACGAAGCCGCCGTCGCGCAGTACCGGTACCTGCCGGTTGGGGTTCAGCGTGGCCAGCAGGTCCGGCGGCGGCGCCGGTTCGTGGTGCAGCGGCAGGTCGAGCCCGGCGCACAGCCACAGCACCTTGCGGACATTGATCGAGGTGGGCTTTCCGTACAGAGCGAGCATGGTCCTGACGCAGCGGCTGAGACTCGGCCAGCCTACACTTGGCCCATGCAAACCGAATATCTGCTCATCGGCGGCCTTCTATTGGCCGTGCTCATCCTGCAGCTGGTCGCCCTGCTGCGCCGCCCACCGCACGACCGCCTGGAACAGGCGGTACGCGAGGAGGCCCGCTCCGGGCGCAGCGAACTGCGCGAGCAGCTCGATGGCTTCGCCCGCGCGCTGACCGACCTGTCGACCCGCACCGACCAGCGCCTGGACCTGCTGCGCGAAGCGCTCGGCGAAGACGCCCGCAAGGCGCGTGCCGAGGCCGCCGACAGCCAGCAGCGTGGCGCGGCGCTGATGGGGCAGCGCCTGCAGGAACTGCGCGGCCAGCTGGAAACCTTTGGCCAGCAGCAGGAGGCACGCATCCACGCCTTCGGCCAGCAGTTGCAGGAGCTCACCGCGCGCACCGATACCCAGCTCGGTGCACTGCGCCAGACCCTGGTGGACGACGCGCGCAAGGGCCGCGAGGAAGGCGCGCAGTCGCAGCAGCGCCTGACCGAGAGCCTGGGCCTGCGCCTGCAGGAACTGACCCAGCGCAACGAGCAGCGCATCGCCGAGATGCGCACCACGCTGGAAGAACAGCTGCGCGCGCTGCAGAACGACAACGCGCAGAAGCTGGAGCAGATGCGCCACACCGTCGATGAGAAGCTGCAGTCGACGCTGGAAACGCGGCTGGGCAATTCCTTCAAGCTGGTCTCCGAGCGCCTTGAGCAGGTGCAGCGTGGCCTTGGCGAGATGCAGCAGCTGGCCACCGGCGTGGGCGACCTCAAGCGCGTGCTCACCAACGTCAAGAACCGCGGCAGCTGGGGCGAAGTGCAGCTGGAGAACATCCTCGAGCAGACCCTGACCCAGGAGCAGTACGCGCGTGCGGTGAAAGTGCGTCCGGACAGCGGTGAAATGGTCGACATCGCGGTGCGCCTGCCGGGGCGCAGCAGCGACGACACGCCGGTGTGGCTGCCGATCGACTCCAAGTTCCCGCGCGAGGACTACGAACGCCTGCTCGATGCGCAGGAGCAGGGCGATGCCGAGGGCGTGCGGCTGCAGGGCATCCAGCTTGAACGCGCGGTGCGCGTGCAGGCCAAGTCGATCTGCGACAAGTACATCGCGCCGCCGCACACCACCGACTTCGCGGTGATGTTCCTTCCCACCGAAGGCTTGTATGCCGAGGTGATCCGGCGCCCAGGCCTGGTCGACCTGCTGCAGCGCGAGCATCGCGTGGTGGTGGCCGGGCCGACCACGGTCACCGCGCTGCTCAACAGCCTGCAGATGGGTTTCCGCACGCTGGCCATCGAACAGCGCTCCAGCGAGGTGTGGAGCCTGCTGGGCGCGGTGAAGAGCGAGTTCGGCAAGTTCGCCGGCATCCTCGAGAAGGCCGAAAAGCAGATCACCACCGTCGGCCGCAGCATCGGCGAGGCCAGCCGCAAGACGCGCACCATCGAGCGCCGCCTGCGCGGCGTGGAATCGCTGGCTGCCGAACAGGCGCAGTCGCTGCTGGGCGACCTGGCCGAGGGGGACGCCACGGGAGAGGCCGAGGACGAGGGCAGCGACGGCGAGGAGGCCTGAGCCGCACTGACACGCCGCCTGCATCGTCGATGCGTATGCTGGCGGCCTGTCCGTTTCGATCAGGTATCGCCATGCGCCTGCGCTTCTATACCAGTCTTGTCCTGACCGTGCTGCTTGCCGCCTGCAGCAGCGCGCCACCGGCCGTGGCCACGGCGGGGCAGGCCGGCGTGGCCGCCACGCCCGAAGCCACCGAGGCCTACCGCGAAGCACGCGACGTCGACTGCCAGGCCGCCGGCGGCACCCTGCAGCGGCTGGGCCGCCTGCAGCGCGAGCAGTGCGTGATTCCCTATGCCGATGCCGGCAAGGCCTGCAGCGGCAAGAGCGACTGCACCGGCCAGTGCCTGGCCGGGGGTGAGGTGGCCGCTGGCAGCACCACCACCGGTACCTGCCAGCGTGATGCCAGCCAGAACTTTGGTTGCCGCCAGCGAATAGAGGACGGCAAGGCGCAGGGCACGATCTGCGTGGACTGACGGAACTGCCGGCCAGCGGCCGGCACTACCGGCATCGCGCGGCGCTATGCTGGTGGGCCATTCCCCGCTGTAGCCGGAGCCCCCGCGTGAGCACTTCGATCCAGGACATTTCCCTCACCACCATCGACGGCCAGCCGTCCTCGCTTGCCGACTACCGGGACAAGGTGCTGCTGCTGGTCAACGTCGCCTCCAAGTGCGGCCTGACCCCGCAGTACGAAGGCCTGCAGGCGCTGTATGCGGAAAAGCACGCGCAGGGCCTGGAAGTGCTGGGCTTCCCCGCCAACAACTTCCTCGGCCAGGAACCGGGCAGCGATGCCGAGATCCAGCAGTTCTGCCAGCTCACCTACGATGTCAGCTTCCCGATGTTCTCTAAGATCAGCGTGGCCGGTGAGGACACCCACCCGCTGTACCAGCAGCTGACCGCCGCGCAGCCGCAGTCGATCGGTGAAGGCCCGTTGCGCGAGCGCCTGGCCAGCAAGGAAATCCCGATCCATCCGGCACCGGCGGTGCTGTGGAACTTCGAGAAGTTCCTGGTCGGCCGCGACGGCAAGGTGATCGCGCGCTTCGCCCCGGACGTGGCTGCCGACGATGCGCGGGTGCGCGAGGCCATCGAGGCGGCGCTGGCGGCTTGAGGAAAGCGTGCCAACCAAGGTTGGCACCCACCGGAAAGAAACGCCTGCAGGCGCGTATCGCGCCTGCACTTCCGCTTGCGCGGGCACTACGCAGCGGCGAGGATGTCACCGCCGCGCTGCTCGCGGCATGCCGACAGGGGACGCGGCTTGGATCTGCTTACGCTTGAACACTTTGCCGGCTGCGTGGATGAAACCTTCGCCGCCGATCTGGATGGCATGCGGGTTGATTTCGTGCTGGTCGAGGCGCGTGCGCTGCCGGGGGCGCGCGCCGACGCACCACGAGCACCGTTCTCACTTCTGTTCCGCAACGCCGCGCCCATCCTGTTCCCGCAGCAGACCTTTCCCATGCGGCACGCACGGGTGGGCGAGGTCGGCATTTTCCTGGTGCCGATCGCTCAGGAGCGCGCAGGCTTCCTCTACCAGGCCGTGTTCACCTGATGCCGGCGTGGGCCGGCTACGCCAACGGATTCCAGCGCATCGCAACATGAAGGCTGCTGCCTGACGCATCACTTGCGATGAATCCCAGGCGCTCGTAAAGGCGGCGTGCCCCGGGGTTGTGAATCTGCACGTGCAGGCACAGCGCGCGCCGGCGTGCCGCCGATGCCTGCTGCAGGCAACGGATCATCGCGCTGCCGAGTCCGTTGCCCTGGCAGTGCGGCAGCAGGCTGATGTCGATCAGCAGATCATCGGCGCCGGTCGGGTCCAGGTAGACCCGACCGATCGCCTGCTCGTCCTTCTCGACCGCGAGGTAGTGCGCCTGCGGGTGGTGCTGCAGATAGTGCTGGTGCTGGGCCGCGAACTGCTGCGCCAGGAACTGCTGCTTGGCCAGGTCCGGCCATGGCACGGCCTGCAGTTCCTCCTGGCGGGTGCTGGCATACAGCGCCTGCAACCACGGCAGGTCGGCATCGCCGAGCGCACGCCAGCGCCAAGCCGCTGGCGTGGGTGCTTCGACGCATGGGCGGAGCCGTTCCGTCGGGAACGGCGCCAATGCCCGCACCGGGATCATTCGAACTGCGGGAAGTTGCCGTGCAGGGCGATGCAGAAGTTCACCGCCAGATACGGTTGCCGGTTCTCATGCGGCTGCCCGCCGCCGGCAGGGCCGAGCAGGGTCGGTGACATCGGCGTGGCCGGTGGCTCTGCGCTGAAAGGCTTGATCGCGTTTGATCCGGGCATCGACAGCGCACCGTTGGCAACGGGCGTGGCGGTGCGCTTGGCGGCGGGCTGGGCGTAGGCCACCAGGTCGTGGCGGTGTGCCGGCAGCATGGCCGTGGTGAGCGAGACCGCAGCCTGGCCGAAGGTTTCGCCAGCGACGCGCGGGGTCAGGCCGGGCCCCGCGCCCTGGTGGGTGGCGCCACGCGCGACCAGGTTCGGCAACTGGAACGTGTTTACGCCATCGCCGCCATACTGGGTGCCCAGCAGCGAGTACAGCGCAGGGTTCTGCCGGATGGGAATCAGTGCTCCGTTGCAGAACGCCCAGTCTGCCGGACTGTAGTTGAAGGCGAACATCTGGATTTCGCCGTAGAAGGGGTCGGTCATGATCGGGTCTCCGCCGGTTGCGAAAGGAAGGTCAGCCGCGTGACGGGAAAATGCCCGACCAGGCGATGCAGTACTGAACGGTCAGGGTCGGCATGCAGTTCTCGTGCGGCAGGCTGCTGCCGGTGGCGGAGACTGCAGCCGAATCCAGCACCATTGCGGTGGCGCCGTTGGTGTCGGTGACGTAGTAGGGTTCGCCGCTGGCCGAGCCCGGGACGGCGGTAGCCGAAGGTACGTCCGCCGTGGCGGCGGCGCTGGTGAGGTTCAGTGGGTGGTTGTGCGCTGGCAGCTGCGGCAGGGTCAGGGTTACCGATTCGGTGCCGCCGGATTGACCGATCACGCGCTGGGTCAATCCCAATCCCTGGCCCTGGTGAACGGGCAGGCGACCACGCAGGTCGGGCAGGCCGAAGGTGTTCTGGCCATCCCCACCGTAGGTGGTACCGATCAGAGTAAACAGGGCTTCCTGCCCGGCGACCGGCACAAGGCGGCCGTCGCAGGGAAACCAGCCAACCGGCAGGCGGCTGAATCCGAACATGCGGATCTCGCCGACAAAAGGCGTACTCATCTGTGCGTGCTCCTGGAAAGTAGGGCGGAACGGAGTGCGTTGGTGCCGGCGCGATCAGTCGCGCGGCGGGTACAGTCCGCCCTGGATGCAGATGAAGAAGTTGATGACTCCGAAGGGCTGCATGTTCGCGTGTGCCTGGTTGCTGCCGGACACGCCCACCGACCCGCCGGCCTGCGGCACGGCCGGGCTGGCTTGGGTGGCATACATCTTCGGGTTGCTGGCGGTGCCGGCGAAGGTGGCACCGGTGGGGTTGCGCACGGTGCCGGCGCTGGTCACGCCCAGCACCCCGTGCGTATGCGGCGGGATGTTGCTGACCAGCAGGGTGATCGACTCGGCGCCGGCGGCTGTGCCTACCGGCTGCGCCGGCGGCTGCCAGGCGGAGTCCACCGAGATGCCGGCCGATACCGGCACGCGGCCGCGCAGGTCGGGCAAGGCGAAGGTGGTGCGGCCATCACCGCCATACTGGACCCCCAGCAGAGCGAACAGGGCCTGGTTGGTCTGGACCGGCATCAACTGGCCGTCGCACAAGGCGAAGCCCCTGGGTGCAAAAGGAAAACCGGCCATGATGATCTGGCCGAGATAGACATCGCTCATCGAAATCCCCCTTGGATGCTGAGCGCGGGGCGCCGGACTGGCGCCCGCGTACTCTGAAGGCCATTCAGGTTGTGTACAAGTCCCTGCCCCTGCCGGCGCATCGCCAGACCCTATCTTCTGGTCGGGGACTCTGTTCCAATGGCGCCACGGAGGGGCGTGGATGGCCTACCGCTGGCACCGCCGGGGATTGGCAGGGGAGAACCTCCCCGGAAGCACCGCCAGCTGGAACGCGCACCTCGATGTTGTTCCACATCCAGGTGGGATTCTTCTAAGGGGGAAGAGTCATGGCGTTCCTTTCCGGTACCGCGCGTTCCGCGCGTGCGTTCGCGTTCGTCCTGCTGCTGTCCTGCCTGGCCCTGCTATGGCCCGGGCTGGCCTCCGCCGCCAATACGTCCACCCTCTGCGGCCCCTTCTCGGTGCACGTGCCGAGCGGGGGCAGCGTGCCGATCAACGTCACGGCCTGCGCCAGGAACATCAACTTCGCCGGTGATGGTCCCGTCGATGGACCCGCGCTCCCGCAGCGTGGCAGTGCCATCCTGCGCATCGCCGGCAGCAGCTGGTTCGTCGATTACAGCCACAACGGGCTCAATACCGTCGGCGATGTCTTCGAGTTCTCCGACACCGACGGCAATACGGTCACGGTGACGATGATCATCGACCCGCCGGCGTCGTCGATCGTGGTCAGTCCTGCGGTCCTCGACCCGATGACGGCCGGCACGTCCTTCAGCCAGACCTTGAGTGCTACAGGCGGTGCTTCGCCATATACCTACGCAATCAACGGCGGTCAGTTGCCACAGGGACTGGCCCTGAACAGCAACGGCACGCTCTCGGGTACCCCGACCCGGCGTGGCGCCGTCAGCTTCACCGTGCGCGCCACCGACAACCTGGGGGCCGTGGTCGACAAGGCGTACGCGCTGACGGTGCAGAATCCGTCCCTGTCGATCACGCCGACCGCCGCGACGGCAGTGATCGGCAATGCGTTCTCGCTGGCCCTGAATGGCAGTGGCGGCGTTGCGCCGTACACCTATGCGGTGGAATCGGGCGCCTTGCCGCCAGGCATCACGTTCAACGGCGTGGACACCTTCAGCGGTACGCCCAGTGGCCCTGCGCAGGCCTATCCACTGACCCTGCGGATCACCGACAACAGTGCAGGCGCGGCGCCCTACTACGAACTGAAGTCTTTCACCCTCACGGTCAGCAACGCGCCCACCGTCAGCATCAATGTATCGCCGAGCAGCGTCGCCGAGGACAGTGGCACGCCGCTGGTGTACACGGTAACGCGCAGCGCCAGCCAACCGACCGCGATGCTGGTGAACCTGACGCTTTCCGGGACGGCGGCCAGCGGCACCGACTACACCGGTGCGGTGTCCAGCGTGACCATCCCGGCCAACGCCACCAGTGCCACGTTCAACATCGTTCCCGTCGCCGATACTCAGGTCGAATCCGATGAAACGGTGATCTTCACCGTGGCCGCGGGCGCCGGTTACACGGTGGGTGCACCGGCCAGTGCCACCGGCACCATCGTCAACGACGACTTCCCGGTGGCCACGGTCAGCGTCTCGCCAGCAACCGTCAACGAGAATGGCGGTGTGCCGCTGGTCTACACCATCTCCCTTGATCGGCCCAACCCGGTGCCGTTGTCGATTGCCTTCACCCTGGGCGGCACCGGAGCCAGCGGTACCGACTACACCGCAGTCAGTTCGCCGCTGGTGATCGGCGCAGGTGCCACCAGCGCGACCGTGAGCATCGCGCCCATCCCGGACGCGATTCCCGAACCTGACAAGACCGTGGTGTTGACCCTCGCCCCCGGCGCCGGGTATCAGATCGGCGCGCCGGCCAGTGCCACCGGTACCTTGCGCGACGATGACCTGCCGGGGCTGAGCATCAACGACGTCAGCGCCAACGAAGGCGACAGTGGCACCACCGGTTTCACCTTCACGGTATCGCTGAACGCGCCTGCGCCCGCCGGCGGGGTCAGCTTCGACATTGCCACTGCCAATGGCACTGCCACTGCGGGCTCGGACTACGTCGCACGCAGTCTGGTCGCACAGACCATTCCTGCCGGAAGCCAGACCTACAGTTTCGTCGTGCAGGTCAATGGCGACACACTGCATGAGTTGAACGAGGACTTCTTCGTCAATGTGACCAATGTCAGCGGCGCGACGCTGACCGACGGCCAAGGCCGGGGCACGATCATCAATGATGACGCGGCACCCTCATTGTCCATCGCCGACATCAACGTCACCGAGGGCAACAGCGGCACCACGCCGGCGGTGTTGACCGTGACACTGTCAGCGGCAAGCGCGCTGCCGGTCCAGGTCCAGTACGCCACGGCCAATGTCACCGCCGTTGCGCCGACCGATTACACGGCTGCCAGCGGCACGCTCAGCTTCCCGCCCGGCACGACCACGCAGACGATCACCGTGCTGGTCAACGGCGATACCACGGTGGAGCCCGACGAGACCTTCCAGGTCAATCTGAGCAACCCGGTCAACGCCAGCGTGGCCGACGGCTCGGCCGTGGTCACCATCGTCTCCGATGACGCACCGGTGGTGGTGGGGCCGACGGTGCTGCCGACGGCGAAGGCAGGCGTTGCCTACAGCCAGACGTTCTCGGCTACCGGCGGCACCGGGTCCTACACCTACGCGCTGTCGGGCACGCTGCCCACCGGCCTGACGTTCAACACCAGCACCGGGACACTGTCTGGCACGCCGACCCAGGCGGGCACGTTCTCGTTCAGCGTGAGTGCCACCGACAGCAGCCCGACACCGAACATGGGGACGGCGTTCTACGGGCTGATTGTGTCCGGGCCGACCCTGGCCCTGCCAGGCGCTGCGCTGCCAGCAGCCGTGCGTGGCCAGCCGTTCAGCAGCAATCGTGGCCCGGTCAGTGGTGGCAATGCGCCCTATACCTTCAGTGTCACAGGCGTACTGCCGACAGGATTGGCGATCAGCCCCAACGGGGTGATCAGCGGCACGCCGACCGCGGTGGGCACGTTCAACTTCACGGTCGTCGCCCGTGACAGCACCAGTGGCACAGGTGCGCCCTTCGACGTTACCGAGAACCTGACCATCACCGTCGCGGAGTCACTACCGCTGGCAGGCAACAGTACGTTGAGCGTGGGCTTCAATGCTCCGGCGGCGAACGTAGCACTGATCCTGAGTGGCGGCCCCGCCACCTCGCTGACGCTGGCGGCGGCGCCCACCCATGGCACGGCACTGGTGACCGGCCCGACCACGATCAGTTACCAGCCGGCAACCGGTTATGCCGGGTCGGACAGCTTCTCCTATACCGCGACCGGACCGGGCGGAACGTCCACACCGGCGACGGTGACGGTCACGGTCGCCGATCCGACCATCACCATCGGTGCCAGCGGCGGTTTCACCGCTGTGGCCGGTATGCCATACAGCCAGACGTTCACCTGGTCCGGCGGCAGCGCGCCCTTCAGTGGTTACCAGGTGTCCAACCTGCCGGCCGGACTGTCGGTCACCGCGACTACCGCCAACAGCGCAACCGTCAGCGGCACGCCGACGGCCTCGGGTACCTTCAACATCAACGCATCAGCCAGGGACAGCAGTACCGGCAACGGCCCGTATACGGTCGGCCAGCTGTTCAGCCTGGTGGTGGCGGGTCCGAGCCTGTCGGCGACACCGGCCGTGCTGCCGACCGCAACGGCGGGCAATCCCTATCAGCAGGCGATCACCGCGACGGGTGGCATCGCGCCGTACCAGGTGGCACTGACCGGTACGTTGCCGGTTGGCATGAGCTTCAACGCCGCCAGCGGCACGTTGTCGGGTACGCCGACGCAGTCGGGCACGTTCGCGCTCAGTGCGACGATCACCGACAGCACCGGCGGTACGCCGGCCAGCATCACCCAGAGCTACAGCCTGGTGGTGGCCAGCCCGAGCCTGTCGGCGACACCGGCCGTACTGCCGGCCGCAACGGCGGGCAATCCCTATCAGCAGGCGATCACCGCGACGGGTGGCATCGCGCCGTACCAGGTGGCACTGACCGGTACGTTGCCGGTTGGCATGAGCTTCAACGCCGCCAGCGGCACGTTGTCGGGTACGCCGACGCAGTCGGGCACGTTCGCGCTCAGTGCGACGATCACCGACAGCACCGGCGGTACGCCGGCCAGCATCACCCAGAGCTACAGCCTGGTGGTGGCCAGCCCGAGCCTGTCGGCGACACCGGCCGTACTGCCGGCCGCAACGGCGGGCAATCCCTATCAGCAGGTGATCACTGCGACGGGCGGCATCGCGCCGTATCACGTGGTGCTCAGTGGTTCGCTGCCGGCCGGTATGACCTTCGATGCGGCCAGCGGCACGTTGTCGGGTACGCCGACACAGTCGGGCACATTCGCGCTGAGTGCGACGATCACCGACAGTACCGGCGGTACGCCGGCCAGCCTCACCCAGAGCTACAGCCTGGTGGTGGCCAGTCCGGTGCTGGTGGCGACCCCGGGCACGCTGGCGGGCGGCACCGCAGGCAGCCCTTACCAGATGGTGTTCACCGCCAGCGGCGGCATCGCGCCGTATCACGTAGCGTTGTCGGGCACGCTGCCCGCCGGGTTGTCGTTCGATGCCGCCAGCGCCACCTTGTCCGGTACGCCAACGCAGTCGGGCAGCTTCACCGTCAGCGCGACGATCACCGACAGCACCACTGGCACACCGGCCCGTCTGGTACAGGCCTATACGCTGACGATCGCCGCGCCTGCCCTGTCGCTGACTCCGGTCGCCGGCGCGTTGCCGGCCTCGACGGCCGGCAGCAGCTACACGCTGGCTTTCGCGACCACCGGCGGTCTGGCGCCTTATCGCTACACGCTGGCCAGTGGTGCGTTGCCAGCGGGCCTGGTGCTGGATGCCAGCACCGGACGCGTCGCGGGTACCCCGAGCGTGGCGGGCAGCTTCGGCTTCAGCGTCGCTGTCAGTGATGCCACCACTGGTGGCGCAGGTTCGGCCACCCAGGCCTACACGTTGAATGTGTCGGCACCCGTACTGACCCTGACCCCGTCTGCCCTGCCGGCGGGACTGTTCGGCCACCGCTACGAGCAGCGCCTGGCCGCTGCTGGTGGCACCGCACCCTATCGCTATGTCCTCAGCGCCGGTGCACTACCGGATGGAGTGACGCTGGAACCGGCCGGTGGCCTGGCCGGCACGCCGACCGCCGCGGGTGCGTTCGCCTTCACTATCACTGCGACCGACGCGCTGGGCTTCAGCGGAAGCCACGACTACGTCGTGCAGATCGCGCCGCGGCCCGATCCGAGCCGGGATCCGGAAGTACGTGGCCTGCTGTCGGCACAGCGCGATGCGGCCCGTCGATTCGCCAATTCGCAGATCGAAAACCTGCAGCAGCGCATGCAGCGGCTGCATGGCGCCAGCCGCAGCAACGGCTTCAGCAACAACCTGAGCTTGTCGTACGCGCCACGACGCTGTGAACCGATGGTGGGCAACGTGCCGGGCCCGGACTGCGATGCGCAGCGTCGCCAGCCGTTCGATCGCGAACCGGCGCCGGCGGTGTCCGATCCGGCAGCAAACTCGCAGGCACCGTTGGGCCTGTGGGTGGGCGGCACGATCCGCTCCGGGCGCAACGAGGGCGGCCAGCGCAGCGGAGTCGACTTCGAGACCGATGGTGTCACCATCGGTGCCGACCGCCGGCTCAGTGACACCCTCGCGGTGGGTGCCGCGCTGGGGTATGGACGCGATCGCAGCGATGTTGGCGAGCGTGGCAGCCGCAGCGATGGCCAGGCCTACAGCATGGCGTTGTATGCGAGCTACAGCCTGGGCCGCAGCCTGTTCGTGGATGCGCTGGTCGGCCACCAGCTGCTGGACTACACCCTGCGTCGCTACGTGACCGCAGATGGCAGCTTCGCGCATGCACGCCGCAACGGCAGCCAATGGTTCGGTTCGCTGGCCTTCGGCGCCGACCTGGCCCGCGGCGACTGGCAGTTCACGCCATATGCGCGCCTGGATGCCTCCCAGGGCTCGCTGGACCGTTATGCCGAACAGGGCAGCGATCTGTTCGCGCTGCGCTATGGCAGCCAGGATGTCGATGCCACCACCGGCAACGCCGGCCTGCGCGTCGAAGTACGGCGGGTTGCACGGTGGGGCGCGTGGACGCCGCAGCTGAGGGTGGAATACCAGCATGATTTCAGCGGCAGCGGTGTGGCCACCCTGCAATATGCCGACCTCGGCGAGCTGCCGTTCTACCGCACCACGCTGGATGGCTTCGACCGTAACCGATGGGTGCTCGGCGCCGGAGTGATGTTCGACTTCGGCCGCAACTGGGGCCTGAAAGTGGACTATCGCGGCCTGGTCGGCAGCGACGACGACCGCGACCATGGGGTGCAGATCAGCCTGGACAAGCAGTTGTAGCCCATCACCACTGGCGGCAGTGGCTGCGGTGAGGCTCCCGTCTGGATTCAGGGCGGGAGCCCCGGACTGCAATCGAAGGCAAAGAAAAACCCCGCCGAGGCGGGGTTTTTCATGCAGCGATGAAACGACTCAGTGGGTCCACTGCGGCATCGGCATCGCATCGACGGGAATCGGCGAATTGGCATCGTCATGGCCGCGCTCGCGCTTGCTGCGCAGATCGTTCTCGATCTGGTAGTTGCGGCGCTGCATCCACGCATCGCGGACCAGCGAGTACTCGTCCACCGCGGTGTCGCGCAGGTCGTCGATCGCCAGCAGCTGCGCGCGGGTATCGACCAGCTGCAGGCCCTGCAGGCCGATGCGGACCTTGTCTTCTTCGATGCGGCGGATCGGCGACAGCGGAATGTCACCGGCCAGGCCGAACACATCGCGCACGGTGCGCGGGCCGAAGAACGGCAGTTCCACGTAGCGCGAGCGACGCCAGCCCCACACGCCCAGGGTCTGGCCGAAGTCTTCATTGCGACGCGGCACCATCGCCTTGCTGGCCGGATCGAACAGGCCACCGATACCCAGCGTGCTGTTCATCAGGAAGCGGCCGAGGCTGTCCCACGCATCGGCCCCGCGGCCCTGCAGCAGCTGGTTGGTGATGGTCACCGGCGCACGCAGGTTGCTGAAGAAGTTGCTGACGCCGGTACGGGCGAAGCGCGGCACCACATGGGTATAGGCGGTCGCCAGCGGACGGGCGATGCCGCGGTCGACCGCGTTGTTGAAGGTATGCACCTTGCGGTTGAACGGTTCCCACGGATCGTAGGCCGCCGCGTTGGTGGTATTGCCGGCGCCGCCATAGAGGGCGTCGAAATCATCGTCGCCGCCGGGTGCGGTGGCTGCTGCGGTGTTCGCTGCATTGCCATCAACGGGCGCTGCCGGAGTGGCCGGCGATGGGGCCGTGGCAACCGGCGCCTGCGCCGCCGGAGCGGCCACGGCAGGGTCGACCGTTCCGCCATCGGCAACTGCAGAGGGGGCTTCGGCAGCGGCATTGGCCGGAACCACGGTGCTGGCCACCGGTGCATCGCTGCGTGCGGGCTTGCCGGCGCAGGCGGTCAGGGCGGTGGCCAGGACGATCAGGGGGAGAGTGCGTACGACGTTCATGTCAGCTCGCAGCAGAAGTAGCGTTGAAATCCAGGTCGGGCGACAGCCGGTAGGCCGCGCTCAGCTCGTTGTAGCCCGCCGGCGCGCCGGAGATCGCCAGCGGGTGGCCGGCCTTGCGTGCACGTGCCGCCAGTTCGGCCAGCAGGGCAAGGCCGGCGCTGTCCACGCGCTCGACCTCGCCCAGCTCCAGCCGTGCCAGCTGGGCGGGCAGCGCCTGCAGCTGCGGCCACAGTGCGATCACTGCGGCACGATCCAGCATTCCGCGCAGGCGCAGGGTGTCGCCTTCCAGCAGTGCCAGTGCGTTACTTGCCATTGCCCGCGGGCCCGGCCTGCATGCTGCCGCTGTGCAGCTCGCCGGCCACCTGCTTGATGCCCTTCTGGCGCAGCGGGGTGTCGAACTGGTTGCGGAAGGTCTGCACGTAGGAGATGCCTTCGATGTTGACGTCGAAGATCTTCCACTGGCCGTTGACGTTGCGCATCCAGTACTCGACCGGGGTCGGCTCGCTGCCGGCACGCACCAGTTCGGTGCTGACGCGCACGCCGCGGTTGCCCGGCAGCGGGCTCTCGCCCTTCAGGCGGAAGCTCGGCTTGCCCTGGATGTTGAGCAGGGTCGAGCCGTAACGCTGCATCAGGCTGTCGGCCATGGCATCGGCGAACAGCTTGATGTCGGCATCCGAAGCGCCGCGGGCGTGCGGGCCCAGCACCAGGCGCGCGGCATAGTCGCGGTCGAAGGTGCGGTTCAGTTCGCTGTCGATGTAGCTGCGCAGGCTGGCCGGGTTGCTGCTGAACTCGCTCCGGCGCTGCTGCAGGGTGGTGAGGATGCGCGTACTGGCATCGATCACCACCTTGCCGGCCTGGCCCTGCGTCGCGGCTGCGGCGGGGGCGGCGGCCTGGGCCTGGGCGAGGAACGGAGTAGCTGCCAGCAGCGCCGAAGCGAGCAGGGCCGGGATCAGTTTCATCTTCATGGTTGCGGTTCCGTTGCAGGCGCCTGCGCGCCATCGTTGGGCTTCTGGCCAGCGCCGCCACCGGCGCCGCCACTGAACATGTACTTGCCGACCAGCTGGATCAGGTCCACGGCCGGCTGGGTGAAGACGATCTCGTCGCCGGCCTTCAGCACGTCCGGATCACCGCCCGGCTGCAGACCGATATAGCTCTCGCCGAGCAAACCACTGGTGAAGATGCCGGCCGAGGTGTCTGCCGGCAGGTCCTTGACCTTGCTGTCCATGCGCAGGGTCACGATCGATTCGAACTTCACCGGGTCCAGGTCGATCGAGGCGACCTGGCCGACGGTCACGCCGCCGATCTTCACCGGGGCCTGCTTGCGCAGCTGGCCGACCTGGGAGAAGCGTGCTTTCAGCTCGTAGCCCTGGCTTCCCCAGCTCCAGCGCTGGTTGGTCGAGGCCACGGCCAGCACCATCAGCGAGGCCAGGGCCAGCAGCAGGAAGGCGCCGACGGAGAATTCGAGTCTGGGACCGCGGATGGCCATGTGGATTACCTGATCGAGTCGTAGTGGCCGCGCGCGCCTGCGCACCGCCGGTGGAGGGGTTAGGTGAACAACATTGCCGACAACACGAAGTTGAACATCAGCACGAGCAGCGAGGCGTTGACCACCGCACGGGTGGTCGCCACCGAGGTGCCCTCGATGGTCGGCTCGGCGTGGAAACCAACGTAGGCGGCGACCAGCGCGGCGGTGCCGCCGAAGATCGCCGACTTCAGCATCGCCACGCCGAAGTCATCCCAGAAATCGACGCTGTTGCGCAGCGCCGACCAGAACACGCCGTTGTCCAGGCCCAGCACATGCACCGCTTCGAAGTAGCTGGCACTGATCGCCAGCGAGCAGAAGATGCCGGTCAGCAGCGGCACGGTCAGCACCGCCGCCCAGAAGCGCGGCGCCACCGCCTTGGCCACCGGATCGATCGCCATCAGTTCCAGCGCCTTGATCTGGTCGGTGGCACGCATCAGGCCCAGTTCGGCGGCGATGGAACTGCCGGCGCGACCGATGAACAGCAGCGCGGTCAGCACCGGCGCCAGTTCGCGGTACAGCGACAGGCCGAGCAGGGTCGACAGCGCGTCGGCCGCACCGAAGGTGGTCAGCGTGCGGTAGCCCTGCAGGGTCAGCACCAGGCCGACGAAGGCGCCGCCGACGGCGATGATCGGCAGCGAGCGCGCGCCGATCTTGTAGATCTCGCGGGTCAGCTCGGCCAGGAAATCACGCGTGGGCAGCGAACCGCGCAGCACGGTCAGCGAGAACAGGCCGGCGCGGCCCAGCGAACGGGTGGCTTGCACGAACGGCATCAGGCAACCCTCGCGCGCGGCGCGGCATCGAACGGAATGGGGCCATCGGGCTGGCCATGCAGGAACTGCCGCAGCAGCGGGTCCTGGCTGGACTGCAGCGCCTCGGGCGTGCCCTGGAACACGATGCCGCCGTTGGCGATGGCGATCACCCGGTCGCAGATCGGCAGGGTCTCGTGCACGTGGTGGCTGACGATGATGCTGGTCAGGCCCAGGCTGTGGTTGAGGCGCTGGATCAGGCTCATGATCACCCCCGAGGCGATCGGGTCGAGCCCGGTCAGCGGCTCGTCGTAGATCATCAGCGGCGGGTCCAGTGCCAGCGCGCGGGCCAGTGCCACGCGGCGCGCCATGCCGCCGGACAGCTCGCGCGGCCAGGCCTCGGCGGCGGCCAGCAGGCCCACCGCGTGCAGCTTCATCTGCACCAGCCGGCGCAGCACGACCGCCGGCAGGCGGGTATGGGTGCGCAGCGGCAGCGCCACGTTCTCGGCCACGGTGAGGTCGGTCAGCAGGCCGTTGCCCTGCAGCAGCACGCCCACGCTCTTGCGCATTTCCAGCAGCGCGCTGCTGTCGTGCGGGATCGGCCTGCCGAACAGGGTGACCTCGCCGGCGACCGGGCGCAGTTCGCCGGTCAGTGCCGCCAGCAGGGTCGACTTGCCGCTGCCGGACGGACCCAGTACGGCGGTGATGCTGCCTTTGGGCACCTGCAGCGACACATCGCGCAGGATCGTGCGCCCGCTCCGGTCGATGCGGACGTTGGATAACTGCACCAGACTGGAGGCGGAAGCCGACATGGGCACCATTAACGTTTTTTAGACATCGAAGGATCGGGCCCGTCGGCTGAACATAAGCAGACTGGACGGTCCAGTATTGTTGCACGACAAGGCTTGGCGCTGGCCGGGACAATCGGTGCGTACCCCGGAACAATCCGTACCGGTGGCGGGCCGACCATTGAATACTGCCTGCCGTCCTGCACACTGTGCATGATGAGTGACCCAGGCAGCGATTTCCGCCTCTACCATTCCAATTCCCTGGACGTGCTGGCCGCGCTGCTGGCGCGCAATGTGCGTGCGCCGGTCGCGGGCCAGCCGCTGTTGGCACCGGAAGTGGTGCTGATCCCGCAGGTGGCGATGCGGCGCTGGCTGCAAGCGACACTGGCCGCCGAGTTCGGTGTTGCCGCCAACCTCGAATTCCTCACCCCGGGCGAGTTCGTGGCCCGCGCGCTGAAGGCCAACGTCAGCGGCGAGCAGGACGACCTGGACGCGGCCGGCCTGCACTGGAAGCTGTACCAGGCACTGCGCGATCCGGCGCTGCTGGCACAGCCACCGATGCGCGCGCTGCAGTCCTACCTTGCCGGTGGCGACGCATTGAAGCCGTGGGCGCTGGCTGGCGAACTGGCCTCGGTGTTCGAGAAGTACCAGGCCTGGCGCCGCGACTGGCTGCTGCGCTGGGCGGCCGGTGCCGATCCGGCCGATCCGCAGGCGATCCTGTGGCGCACCATCACCCATGGCCACGACTACCGTGCGCGCCGCATCCAGGAATACCTGGACCGCTTCGAAGGGGCGGGCCAGCCGTTGCCGAAGGGCTTGCCGCTGCGCATGTCCGCGTTCGCGACGCTCAACATCTCCCCCGACGTGCTGCGGGTGATGGCCACCCAGGCACGGGTGGGCGAGCTGCATTTCTACATGCCCACGCCCGTGCAGTCGTACTGGGGCGACCTGCAGACCCTGGCCGAACGCCTTCGCAGCGGCGCGCCGGATCCGTTTGGCGAGGCCGCCGGCGAGAACCGTCTGCTCGAAGCCTGGGGCGCCGCGGGCCGCGACTTCATGGCGGTGCTGGGCAGCTACGAGGTGGTGCACCCGGCCGGTGAGATCGCCGCCTATTCCGATCCGGAAGAAGACACCCGGCCGACCCTGGACGAAGGCGGCCTGTCCGACAGCCTGCTGCATCGCCTGCAACGCGATCTGTTCCACCGTCGTGCACTGCCTTCGGGCGAACTGCGCGATGGGCTGCGCAGCGACGACCCCAGCCTGCAGGTGCATGCCTGCCATACCCGCCTGCGCGAGTTGCAGGTGCTGCACGACCAGCTGCGCAGCCTGCTGCAGGACGCGCGTTTCGACCCGCCGCTGCAGGCACGCGAGATCGCGGTGCTGGCGCCGGACATCGATCCCTACGTGCCGTACCTGGAAGCCGTGTTCGGCGGTCGTGGTGGTGAGGAAGAGCACATTCCCTATGCGCTGGCCGACAGCAGCCCGCTGGCCGGCGAGCCGCTGGCCGATGTGTTCGTGCATCTGTTGGGTCTGCCGGTCTCGCGCTTTGGCCTGAACGAAGTGCTGGACCTGCTGGCCAGCGCACCGCTGGCCGAAGCGGCCGGCTTGGAAGCGGTGGACTTCGACCGCCTGCATGGTTGGCTGCAGCAGGCGGGTGCGCGCTGGGGCCTGGACGCGAAGCATCGCGACCAGCACCAGGCACCGGCCGACGATGCCTACACCTGGCAGTTCGCGCTGGACCGGCTGGTGCTTGGCCATGCCACCGGCAGCGAGGCCGACCTGGCCGGTGTGGCGCCGTGGATCGAGCTGGAGGGCGGTGCGTTGGAAGCGCTGGACCGGCTGCTGCGCCTGTTGCGCGTTCTGGCGGTCTACCAGCGCCGACTCGGCGAACTGCTGACCCCGGCGCAATGGCGGCAGCGCCTGCTGTCGCTGCTGGACGCGCTGCTGCCGACCGCGCCCAGTTCGCCCAACAGCCAGCGCGCGCTGGAGCGCCTGCGCAAGCTGCTCAACCAGTTTGCCGAGGACGCTGCCAAGGCCGGCTTCAACGAAGGCGTGCCACCGGAGGTGGTGCGTGCGCACTTCGCCGGGGCACTGGGCGAGGCCGATACGCGCGCACCGTTGCTGACCGGTGGCATCAGCTTCGGCCGCATGGTGCCGATGCGCCTGCTGCCGTTCCGGGTGATCTGCGTGCTGGGCCTGAATGACGGCGATTTCCCGCGCCGCGACCCGGCCGCGGGCCTCAACCAGCTCACCGCCGAACTGGATACACCGCGCCGCCGCCCGGGCGACCGTTCCACCCGCGAGGACGACCGCTTCCTGTTCCTGCAGTTGTTTGCCGCGGCGCAGGAGGTGTTCTATCTGAGCTACCTGGGTGCCGATCCCCGCGATGGCAGCGTGCGCGAGCCGTCAGTGTTGGTCAGTGAACTGATCGATGCCGCCGCTGCCTATCACCTGGATCCGACGATGGCGGTGCGCGACTTCACCGTGCGCCATGCCTTGCAGCCGTTCTCACCGGCGGCGTTCGGCGATGGCGATCCGCGTCGATTCAGCTATCGGCGGCAGTGGCATCCGGCGGCCGGCCGCCTCACCGGCCAGCGGGGTGGCCTGCTGCCCTGGTTCGACGCGCCGTTGCCGCCACCGGTCGACGATGCCGTGGAGGACGAGGTCGCACTCGATACCCTGCGCCGCTTCCTGTGTGACCCGGCCGGGCAGTTCCTGGCGCAGTCGCTGGGCCTGCGCCTGGCCGACGAGGTCGAAGAGGTGGATGACCTGGAGCCGCTGGTGCTGTCGTCGCGCGGCCCGGAAAAGCGCAGCGTGCAGGCAGCGGTGGTACGTGCCACGCTCAATGGCGATACCGAGCCGCTGTATCCGCGGTTGCGTGCGCGTGGGCTGTTGCCGTCCGGTGCACTGGGTGAGCGCCAGTTCGAAGTGGAGCAGCTGAAGACCCGTCCGTATGCCAGCGCGCTGCTGGGCTGGATGCAGGGCGAACCATTGGAAAGCCGCCGGTATGAAGTCGATATCGACGGCGTGCGCCTGCATGGGCGGGTGACCGATCGGCATCCCGAAGGGCTGGTGCGCCTGCGCGCCGGCACGCTCAACGGCAATGCGGTGATCCGCCAGGGCCTGGACTGGCTGTTGGCCAACGCCGCCGGCGATGCCCTGCCGTTGGTGCAGTTCCACGATGGCGGTGATGCCGGTCCGGGCCCGCATGTGCTGCCAGCACTGAGCGTGCCTGCTGCCCGCGCCGCGCTGCGCGCACTGCTGCAGCTGCGCCAGCGTGGCCTGCGTGAACCGCTGCGCTTCGCCCCCTATACCGGCTGGGTGCTCTACAACACGGCAGGCGAGAAGCAGCGCAGCGAAGGCTGGAAGCAGTGGCATGGCAGCGACCGCAGCTGGGGTGAATCCAGCAGTGACGCCTGGCAGCTGCTGCTGCGCGGCGCCGATCCGTTCGCCACCGACGCCGGCTATGCCGATCTGCTGCGCAACAGCCAGGTGGTTTTCAGCGCGGTGCGCGAAGGCCGCACCCTGGGTGTCGCGGCAGGCCCGGAGGGCAACGCATGAACAGCACCATCGCCGACGAGGGCATCGACGCCACCGGTCACGACCCCTATCTGGCCCTGCCGCTGGAGGGCATCCGCCTGATCGAGGCCAGCGCCGGCACCGGCAAGACCTTCACCCTGGCCACGCTGTTCACCCGCCTGGTGGTGGAGCAGGGGCTGCGCATCGGCCAGATCCTGGCGGTGACCTTCACCGACGCCGCCACCCAGGAACTGCGCAAGCGCATCCGCGAGCGGCTGGCGCTGGCCGCGCGCCTGGTCGATCTGGAACCGGCCGAGGGCGAGGCGCCGGACGTGTGCTTGACGCGCGAAGTGCTGCAGCGCCATCTGCAGGGTGGCACCGAGAGCGCCATTGCGCTGAAGCGTCGCCTGCAGGTCGCCGCCGACGAGATCGATCTGGCTTCAATCTTCACCATCCACGGCTTCTGCACCCGCGTGCTGCGCGAGCACGCGCTGGAAAGCGGCCATACCTTCGACCCGCCGGAGCTGCTGGCCAGTGACCGCGAGCTGCTGGAGGAACTCGCCGCCGATCTGTGGCGCGTGCACGCCAATGATCCGGCCACGCTGGAGCCGCTGACCTGGCTGTGGTCCACCCCGGATGCACTGGCCGCCGATCTGCGCGCGCTGCTGGCCGCGCCGCCCCTGCACCCGTCGCCACGTCCGGTGGCGCTGGCCGATCCACACCCGGCATTGCAGGCCAACGCCGCCGAACTGCAGCGGGCGCTGCGCGAGCATGGCGAGCAGTTCTTCATCGACCTCTGCGATGCGGTCGACAACAAGTGGATCAACGGCGTGTCCTACAAGCTGGGCTGGCTGCACCCGCTGGGCCGGCAGATGCTGGCCTGGGCCGAGCGCGCCGATCCGCGCGAGCTGCTGGCCAGCGAACGCCTGCCGGCACTGCTGCCGGACGTGTTGGCCGACAAGACCAACAAGAAGTTCCCCGGCCGCACGCCGTCGTCGCCATTGCAGGCGCCGTTGGCGCGCCATGTCGCACTGCTGGCCGAGCGTGATGCCTGGCTGCGTGCCACCGCGCTGAACTTCCTGCACCGCCTGCGCGACGAAGCCATGCAGCGCCTGCACGCGCTGAAGCGCACGCGCCGGGTGCAGACCTACGACGACCTTATCGATGGCGTGGCACTGGCCCTGGAAGGGCCGCAGCGCATGGCGCTGGTCAGGCAGCTGCGCGCGCAGTACCGCATCGCGCTGGTCGATGAGTTCCAGGATACCGATGATCGCCAGTGGGGCATTTTCCACACCGTGTTCGGCGATTCACCGGAAGTGCGCGAGCTGGGCCTGGCACCGGCGCTGTTCCTGATCGGCGATCCCAAGCAGGCGATCTACGGTTTCCGCGGTGGCGACATCCATACCTACCTGACGGCCAAGCAGGTGGCGCAGCAGGCGCCGGTGCTGGACCAGAACTTCCGTTCACGCCCGGCCGTGCTGCGTGCACTGCAGGCGCTGTACGACAACGGCGGCGAAGACGCGTTCCTCGAGCGCGACATCCAGTTCGAACCGGTGCGCCCCGGTGGCGTGCGCATCGATGCGGACTACCTGCGCGACGGCCGCGCCGCCGTGGCACTGACCCTGCGCGTGCTGCGCAGTGGCGGCGACAAGGCGATGAGTGCCGACGCCTCGCGTGATGCAGCGACCCAGGCCTGCGTGGCCGCGATCCACCAGACCCTGGTCGATGCGCGCGCCGGTAATGCCGTTTTGCGCGGGCGCCCGGTGCAGCCGGCCGACATCGCGGTACTGGTGCGCTCGCATCGCGAGGCCACCCTTGTACAGCGCGCGCTGGCCGCGGTCGGTATTCCTGCCGTGGCGGCGGGCAAGCAGAGCCTGTTCGCCACCAGCGAGGCACGTGACCTGCGCACACTGCTGCTGGCACTGCTGCAACCGGCCGATGAAGGACGCCTGCGTGCGGCGCTGGCGACCGTGCTGCTTGGCCAGCGGGCGAGTGCGATCGCGGCGATGGAACGCGAGGGCGACCTGCAACGCGGCTTCCAGGCGCAACTGTTGCACTGGCGCGAGCGCTGGCAGCGCGGTGGACCGTTCGCGGTGATCGCCGATGTCTGTGCCGAACAGGGCGAACGCCTGCTGGCGCTGATCGATGGCGAGCGTCGCCTGACCAACTACCTGCAGCTGGGCGAACTGCTGCAGGAAGCCTCGGCGCAGGCGCTGGGCATGCATGGCCTGCTGGACTGGCTGCAGGGCCAGATGGCCAGCGCCGACCAAGATGACGAGCAGCAGCTGCTGCGCCTGGAATCGGATGCACGCCGCGTGCAGATCATCACCCTGCACAAGAGCAAGGGCCTGGAATACCCGCTGGTGTTCCTGCCGTTCGTCGGCATCGACGGCGGCGCACCGAACACCGCTTCGCACTGTACCGTGCACGTGGGTGGGCAGCGCCAGCTGCACTGGAAGCTGGACAAGGACGAGGCCTGGGAAACGGCCAGCGCCCAGCGCGAGCGCGAACAGCGCGCCGAGGACGCGCGCCTGCTGTATGTCGGCCTGACCCGCGCCGAGCATGCGCTGTGGATTGCGGTGGGCGATCTGGCCGGGCTGGCAAAGACGCGGCTCGCGCCGCTGCTGGGTGACCTGCAGGCGCTGCGCGCGCATGCCGATGTGCACATCGATGACAGTGAGGCACCGGCCGCACTGCCGCAGCTGGCGGCCGAAGTGGAAGGTGAGCTGCCGGCCGTGCGTGCACTGACCCGGCGCGTGCCGCACGACTGGTGGGTGTACAGCTTCACCCAGCTGGCCCATGCAGACGCTGGCGCGGGCAGTGACATCGAAGCCGCCGCCACCGAGCTGCCGGCGCCCGCCGCCGACGAACCCGCGGGGCCGGAACTACCGCTGGAGCCCGCGCTGCCGGAACCCGCTGCGGCAGACGAGGACAGCGCAGCGGTCGACCCGCGCTTCATGGGCAGTCGCTTCGGCAACGTGCTGCACGAAGCGATGGAGAACGTCGACTTCGCTGCCTGGGCTGACTGGCAGCCGGGTCTGGAAGCCCCGGAGGGCCAGGCCGAGGTGCTGCGCAAGGCCCTGCACGACGAAGGCTATGCCGACGCCGACCTTGAGGATGGCGTGGCCGTACTGGTGCCGCTGGTCGGTCACACGCTGACCGTGCCGCTGCCGGAGGGCGGTGCGCTGCACAGCCTGGATGAAGACGAGCGCCGTGCGGAAATCGACTTCCATTTCGCCATCGAACCGACCACGGTACCGGCGCTGCTGCAGGTGCTGCATGCACATGGGGTTTCCAGTACGCGTCGCGGCTTCGGCCAGCGCCGCCGCCTGGAAGGGCTGATGACCGGCATGATCGACCTGACCTACGTGCGCGACGGGCGCTGGTACGTGCTCGACTACAAGTCCAACCGCCTGCCCGGTTACACCCCGGACCTGCTGGCCATTGCCATGCGCCACAGCGAGTACGACCTGCAGGCGCTGATCTATACGGTGGCGCTGCATCGCTGGCTGCGTTTCCGGCTGGGTGCGGCCTACGACTACGAGCGCGACATGGGCGGCATCCGCTACCTGTTCTGCCGCGGCCTGGATGCCGCCGGCAATGGCGTGCACGTGGACCGCTTCCCGTTGGCGCTGGTCGATGCCCTCGACGCGTTGTTCGCCGGTGGCGAGCAGGCCCAGGCCGAGCTGGCCGCACGTGCCCGTGGAGCCAGCGCATGAGCCTGCTGAAGGAACTGCACCAGAAGGGCCTGCTGCGCACCCTCGACCACGCACTGGCGACCAGCTTGCAGCGATTGCGCGACGACACTCCGGACAGCGTGGCGCTGGCCGCCGCGCTGGCGTCGCTGGCGGTCTCGCAAGGCCATGCCGCGTTCGATCCGGCGCAACCACAGCGGTTGCTGGAAGGCGTGCCCGAATGGCCCGCCGCGCAGGACTGGCTGACACAGCTGCGCGCATCACCCTGGGTGGCGACGCCGGAGCAGGCCGATGCCATCGCCGTGGACGCGCCGCTGGTGCTGGAAAACGGATTGCTCTACCTGCGCCGCTACCGCGAGTACGAACGCCAGCTGGCCGTCGGCCTGCAACGCATTGGCCGGCATCCGCTGCCGGCGCCGGACATGGCAGCGCTGGCACCACTGTTCGCGCATCTGTTCCCGCAGGCGTCCGGCAGCGAAGATCACCAGGCGCGCGCGGCCGGCGTGACCCTGCGCCATCCGCTGGCGCTGGTCACCGGCGGCCCCGGTACCGGCAAGACCACCACCATCGCGCGCCTGTTGCTGCTGCTGGCCGCACAGGCCCGGCAAGCCGGCCAGCCGCTGCCCGAGGTCGCGCTGGCCGCGCCCACCGGTCGCGCCGCCGAGCGCATGGCCGAGAGCCTGCGCGTCGCCGTGCAACGCCTGCAGGAACAAGGGCTGGATCCAGCGCTGTGCGCGGCATTGCCCGGTACCGGCACCACCCTGCATCGCCTGCTCGGGGTAATTCCCGATTCACCGCGCTTCCGCCACCATGCTGACAATCCGCTGCCGGTGGACGTGGTGGTGGTCGACGAAGCCTCGATGATCGATCTGCCGATGATGGCCAAGCTGGTCGATGCGATCGCCAGTGGCACCCGGTTGATCCTGCTTGGCGACCCCGACCAGCTGCCGTCGGTGGAAGCCGGCGACGTGCTCAGCGCGATCCTGCGTGCCAGCGGCGATGGCATCGGCACCCGTGCCGACGATGCGCAGGCCTTGCATGGCCTGCTGGCGCCGGCCACGTTGCAGCCGCAGGCCACACCACGCGCTTTTGCCGGGCGCCGCGTGCAGCTGCAGCGCGGTTACCGGCAGAGTGATGCACTGGACCTGGCACCGCTGGCGCATGCCGTGAGCGAAGGCAACAGCAGCGCCGCATTGCAGCTGCTGCGCAGCGGTGAACTGGCGGGCGTGCACTTCCACGAAGGCGAAGCCGATCCGTTGCGTGGCCAGCGCGAGCACCTGCTGGGCCACTGGCGTGCGCTGGCGGATGCCGCCGATCCGGTACTGGCCCTGCAGCAGGCCGGACGCCTGCGCGTGCTGACCGCACTGCGCGAAGGCCCGCAGGGCGCACGCGGGCTCAACAGCCGCATCGAACAACTGCTGGCCGGCAATATACCGGGCTATTTCCAGGGCCGGCTGCTGCTGGTCACCGAGAACAGCTACCGTCATCGCCTGTTCAATGGCGATATCGGCATCTGCCTGCGCGATGGCAGCGGCGCGATGGTGGCCTGGTTCCCCGGCGACACCGTCGACCAGCCACGCGCCTTCCACCCGGCCGCACTGCCCGCGCACGAAAGCGCCTTCGCGATGACCGTGCACAAGGCGCAGGGTTCGGAGTTCGACGAAGTATGGTTGCAGCTGCCGCGCCAGGACAGCCGCGTGCTGTCGCGCGAACTGGTCTACACCGGCCTGACCCGTGCCCGCCAGGTCCTGCACGTGGCCGGCAGCGCCGAGGTGCTGCAGGCCGCTTTGAAGCGTCACGCCAGCCGGTTGGGCGGGTTGGCCTGGCGACTGGGTGCGGAAGAGGTGGCCGAACAACCAACGCGCATCGAACAGCCCACGGTGCAGGGCACGCTGTTCTGACGTGGGCGCGATGCGCTTCCTGTAGAGCCGAGCCATGCTCGGCTGATGGACCCCGGAGTCGAGCATGGCTCGACTCTACAGAAGCGCGCTTCGATCGTTTCGGCGTGGATCTACGCGATCAGTACCAGGCCATCGGGGAACACGATCGCCGCTTCATCGGCGCTCACATCGAAGAAGCCCACGCCGTGCTTCTCGGCCAGGTCCTGCACGCGGCCATGCGCATGCTCTGCCACCGAGTAGGCAAACGCACCGTAGATCACCTGACTACCGATGCTGTACTCGGTCACTTCGGCACGGTCGTCATCGTCATTGCCCAGCGGCCCGTTCATCGGCGGGAACTCCTGCGCCATCTCCGCGAACCAGGCCTGCAGTGCCGGGCTGCTGACTGCCGGGTCGTCGTACTCGTGGCGCTCGTTCCACTGCGTCTGCTTCTCGAACCAGGCGATGAAGGCTGCCACCTCGCGTGGGGCGGCGCTCGCCTCGAACACCATCATGTCGTAACTCATTGAACCGTCCTGTTGCCATGGCGAAAGGCCGCCGGGAATGGCCCGGCACTGCCGAGCATTATCAGGCCGATGCAACGCCGGCGTCCGCCCACCCTGGCGCCAATGCCTTCGCCTCCGGGAACAGCGCGAAGCGCAGGCCGATCAGGCCCATCAGCGCCTCGTCGCGCGCCTTGCACGCGGCCACACTGCCAACCCGGCCCAGCGAGGTGTCCAGCCGCTCGCGCAGCGCTTCGGCGGCCACCATCGGCCTGCGCGCGGCAATCTGCCGCCGGTAGTGCGCGGCGATCTCCTCCAGGATGTGTTCGACCGCTTCGCGGCTGCGCTCGGGCAGTTCCAGGCGGGCGCGGCGCAGCTGCAGGATGTTCAGGCCGATGCGTGCCTCGTTGAGCATGTCCACCGACGCGATGTCGCTGCCCTCCGGTGTCGCCGCCAGGCGCGGTGCGAGCAGGCCCAGCAGGTCGAGCATGCGCGCGGCAAAGCGCTGGCGGTCCTGCTGGCCGCGGCCTTCGGCGGCTTCGGCCAGCGTAGTCCAGCCCTGCCGCACCAGCCGGCGTGCGGTCCACTCGGCACCCACCGAACGGAACAGGCGGGTCATCACCACCGCAAAGCCAATGCCGATGAACATCGCGATCGACGAATTGAGGAAGGTCTGGATGTTGGCGCTGTAGGTGTTCTGCAGGCTCAGCAGCGCGGCCAGGTTCACCGTCAGCGGCAGTGCGAACAGCGCGCTCTTCGGGTGATGCAGCATCAGCCCCAGTGGCAGGAACACCGCCGCCAGCACCAGCGCCAGCAGGCCGAAGTCATGTACGGCCGGGAACACGCCGAACAGGTACACGCCGGCCACCACCGAAGCGACCATCGCCCACACCAGGAACGACACCATGCTCGGCGCCGGATCATCCTGCGCGGCGAAGAACGCGGCGGTCACCGCGGCCATCATTGCGCCGTTGCCGCCGCCTTCCCAGCCCAGTGTGATCCACAGCACGCAGTAGCTCATCAGCGCCACGCCGGCACTGAGCGCGGAGAACAGCGCCATGCCGTAGTCGACGTGCTTGTCGGCGGCCACCCGTTCGGTGCGGATGCGGTAGTGCGCGCGGTCCAGCGGTGCGGTGCCGTGGTCGATCGCCTGCTGCAGCGTGCGGCAGTCCTGCCACAGGTCCACCAGTTCCTCCAGGCGCAGCAGCAGGCTGGCCAGCTGCAGGTGCTGCAGATCGCGGTCCACCTGCGGTTTCAGCGCACTGATGCGCGCGCGCAGGCGGGCGTACTCGCTGGCGCTGGTCGGCCCGTCCAGCCAGTCGTGGAGGTCGTCGATCAGTTCCGGCAGGCCCTCCGGCAGCGCCTGGCCTTCGCTGCGCAGCGCACTCAACCGATCGGCGATCGACGACAGCACCGGCAACAGCAGCAGCATGCGCTCACGCAGGCGCTCCATCGACACCGCCGAACCGGCATGGCGCGGATCATCGCGGCGCAGGAATTCAATCAACGCCTCGAACTGCACCAGGTCGGCGGCCAACCGGTTGCGTGGCGCGTGCGCGCGGCCGCGTTCAAGAATCTGCCGGCACCACTGCGCGGCGTCCTCCATCCAGGTGCCGATGCGTGCACGCAGCATCGGCCGCACCGAGGCCGGGAACAGCAGCGAAGCAAACAGCACTGCCACCACCGTGCCGAGGATGATCTCCTCGCTGCGCGCCACCACGGTGTCGAAGATGGTCTCCGGCGAGGTCACTGCCGGGAAGCCGATGAAGGCGGTGGTGTAGCCGGCCAGCAGGAACGCGTAGCCGCGCGGACCGCGGTTGAGCAGCGCCATGAACAGGCAGCCGGCCAGCCAGATCGACATCGCCGCGCTCAGCACCAGCGGAGTCTCCACCAGCGCCGGCAGCACCAGCAGGGTGGCCAGGCCGGCCACCAGCGTGCCGACGATGCGATACACGCCTTTGGCCCGGGTCGGGCCCAGCAGCGGCTGGCTGACGATGTACACCGTGCCCATCGCCCAGTACGGGCGCGACAGGTTGCCGGCCATGGCGATGTACAGCGCGGCCACCGCGGCCAGGTAGGTCTTGATCGAGAACAGCCAGGCCTGGCGGTCGGTCAGCGCGTTCATGGCTTACTTCGCGGCGGTCGTGGTGGCGGCCGGGGTGGCACTGGCCTGCCAACCGCCACCCAGCACCAGGAACAGGTGGATCTGGTCGCGCGACACCTGCGCTTCGGCCGCGGCCAGGGTGGCATCGCTGGTGGCCAGGCTGCGGTCGGCATCCAGGCTGGACAGGTACGGCGTGCGGCCACCCTGGTACAGCCGGCGGTTCTGCTCGGCGGCCAGCGCGGCCTGTTCCTGCGCGGTGCGCAGCGACTGCAGCCGGCGCAGGTCCTGCGCGTAGCGGTCCAGTGCGGTCTGGGTCTCGCGCAGCGCCTGCAGCACGGTGTGGTCGAACTCGGCCAGCGCCGCATCGGCACCGGCTTCGGCGGCATGGATGCGTGCGTGGGTGCCGGACGATGGCAACGTCCACGAGATCAGCGGGCCGATCGACCACTGCTGGGTCATCGGCGTGCCGAAGTCCTCCAGCAGGCCGGCGGCACCGAGCGAGGCACCGAGGCGGATGTCCGGGTACAGCTCGGCGGTGGCCACGCCAATCCGCGCGGTGGCCGAGGCCAGCTTGCGCTCGGCCTGGCGCACGTCCGGGCGACGCTGCAGCAGCGCACGACCATCGCCCACCGGCAACGGCTGGGCCAGGGCGGGGGCGTGCGCGCAGTCGATCACGCCGGCCGGCAGCTGGCCCGGGGTCTGCCCGAGCAGCGCAGCCAGCGAATAGGCGGCCGCCGAACGCTGCGCATGCAGCGGCGGCAGCGCAGCTTCCAGCACGGCTACCTGGGCATTGGCGCGGGCCAGTTCCGGTGGCGTGCCGCGACCGGCGTCGATCAGGCGTTCAGTGACCGTGCGGCTGCGCTGCTGCAGTTGCAGCGAATGCTCGGCCACATGCAGTTCGTGGTTGGCATGGCAGATTTCCAGATAGCTGTCGGCCACCTGCGCGACCACGCTGACCTGGGCCAGGTCACGCGCGGCGGCCACCGACTGTTCGTCGGCGCGCGCCGCTTCGGCGCCGCGCTTGAGCTTGCCGAACAGGTCGAACTGGTAGCTGACCGCGAACTTGCCGTCGGCCAGGTTGATCACCGGCAGCTCGTGTTCCTGCAGGAACGATTCGGCCGACAGCTGCGCGCGGCTGACGCCGGCCTCGGCCTCGTACTCGAAGCCACCGGCGTCCAGCGCCTGCTCGTATACGGCGGCGGCACGGCGCAGATGCGCATCGGCGGCCTTAAGTTCCACGTTGTCGCGCAGCGCCTGGGTGATCAGCCCGTCCAGCACCGGGTCGTTGTACAGCGACCACCAGCGGTCGGGCAGCGCCTGGTTGGCGGCCACCTGCGGGTTCTGGGTGTCAATGAAGGCCGCATTGGCCTGCGGGCGCTTGAACGCCGAGTCTTCCGGCAGGGCGTAGTCGGGGCCGACGGTCCTGCACGCGGCCAGGCTGGCCAGCGCGACGATCAGGCCGAGACGGGGCAGGGTGGTGTTCATAGGCCCGCCTGTGTCGGCGCGGTGCCGGCCTTGCCTGCGTGCTTCGTGCTGCTGGTCTGGACGGTCACCGTGGCGGTGCGGCCGGCGATCAGTTCCACGCCCTTGGGCACCTCGTCGATGCTGATGCGCACCGGGATACGCTGCGCCAGCCGCACCCAGTCGAAGGCCGGGGTCACGTTCGGCAGCAGGCTGCTGCCGTTGCTGCGGTAGCGGTCCTCGATGCCGGCAGCGATGCTCTCGACATGGCCGCGCAGCGGCACCGATTCGCCCATCAGGCGGATGTCGACGCTCTGCCCCGGCGCCACGCCGCGCAGGCGGGTTTCCTCGAAGTAGCCATCAATGCGGAACGAACCGGTATCCAGCAGCGCCAGTACCGGCTTGCCGGCCACCACGTAGTCGCCCACGCGCAGGGTGCGGTCGTTGACCCGGCCATCGGCCGGTGCGCGCACCTCGGTGCGGCCCAGGTTGAGTTCGGCCAGGTCGACTGCGGCCTGTGCGGTGGCCAGCGCGGCCTGTGCAGCCTGCAGCTTGGCGCGGCGCACTTCGGCGTCCTCGGCGGCGACCAGGTCCTGCAGGCTGCGGTCGCGGCCGATCTCGCGGCGCAGCTGCGCCACCGAGGCCTGGCGCTCGGCCAGGCTGGCCTTGGCCTGCTCCAGTGCGATGCGGTAGCGCGCGCGGTCGACCACGAACAGCAGGTCGCCCTTCTTCACTGCCTGGTTGTCGGCCACGTCCACCGTTTCCACCAGCCCGGACACATCCGGCGCCATCTGCACCACGTCGGCGCCGACATGGGCATCGCGGGTCCACGGCTCATCCATGTAATAGACCCACAGCTGGCGCAGCACCAGCAGGGCCACGATCACGGCTGCGCTGGTGAGCAGCACCGGCAGGGTCTTCTTCACGATCTTGTTCACGATTGCATCCAACGCAGGAGGTGGAACAGCAGGCCAAGCACGATCCCGTACAGCGCCAGGTTGAACAGCGCCGGGTGCCATACATGGCGGTAGGCGCCGGCACGCTGCAGCAGCGCGTGCAGGCCGCTGTTGACCAGATAGGCCAACACCATCAACCCGAGCAGGGTCGGGACGAACACTCCGTGGAGACTGAATTCACCGGGCATCGGTAGGGGCGGGGGCGAGGTTGGGGGAGGGGAGGGACAACGAAACAACAGCAACGGGCAAAAGCCGCTGGCGTGTGCACGGCAGCGGCGGGGTTCGGGGGCAGCGGTCTTACGTAATGCGGTCGGCGGCCTCGGCCAGCAGGCGCCATGCCTTCAGCACGGCGTGCAGTTCATCGATGGAAAGCTCGCCGAACACGTCCTGGCGCAGGCCGATCAACTGGTCTTCCAGCTCGCTGACCAGGGCCTGGCCGGCGTCGGTCAGCCACAGCAGGTTGGCGCGGCGGTCGCTGGCGTCGCTCTCGCGGCGGACCAGGTCGCTGGCGCACAGCTTGTCCAGCAGGCGCACCAGCGAAGGCCCCTCCATGCCCAGCTGCTGGGCCAGCGCCACCTGCCGGATGCCGCCGCCGGAGCGGCCGATCATCAACAGAGGCATGGTGCAGGCGGTGGAGATCCCGTAGCTGCCGAGCCGGCTGTCGGCCAGGCGCTGCCACTGCCGCCCTGCGTACAGCAGGCCGGAGCTGAGCTGCATCTGCAGCACGGTGCGCTCGTCGAGGGGTCGGTCCATAAGAGATAGATAGGATACTACTAATTTCATTCCTATCAATGGATTTTTATGAATGGGGGAGTGTATTGAGGAAAGCGTTGCGCCACGTTGCTACGGGTGGGGCAGCGGGGGCCGGACGGGGCAGGACACGCCGTGAACCCCCCTCCGGGGTCCGGCCCAGCCGCTGGCGGCTGTGCGTTCGGGCGCTTGCGAGGCATGCCTCGCGGGCAAAGCGCCCTCACCCCTGGGGGCTCGGCCGCGGCATCCATGCTGCGGACGGTCCTGCCCCGCCCGGCCCCCGCCACCCTCCCATCACCCCGCGGGCGCGGTGGGTTGGCTCTTTAAAGGCAAGGGCAGAAGCAGTGCGGACCAAGGGCCGCACCCACCAAAAACAGAAAACTCCGCAGCAGCGGCACGCTGCTTCCGAAGCCATGAACCCCAGCTTTTGCCCCTGCTTTCGGGTGGTCCGGCCGCGCCCGCAGGAAATTGTCGGGGAGGGGGAGGGGCAGGCCGGGCAGGACCGTCCACGGCATGGATGCCGTGGACGAGCCTACAGGGACGTACTTGCGGCGTGTCCTGCCTGGCCTGCCCCTCCCCCTCTCGCTCAGCTGCAACGAGGCGCCGGAAGAACCGCCCGATGAACCGTCCCAACAGGACGACCCACCCCCCGGTCGGGTACGATGCTCGCCCCCCGTTCGGGACGCTGTACGCAATGAGCAAGAACAACGAAAAGGCCGCCCCGCAGGGCGACGTGACCCAGGACCAGGCCGAGGATGCCGTGCGCACCCTGCTGCGCTGGGCCGGTGAGGACCCGTCCCGTGAAGGCCTGCTGGATACCCCCCGCCGCGTCGCCGAAGCCTATGGCGACTGGTTCAGCGGTTACCGCGACGACCCGCGCGCCTACATGGAGCGGACCTTCGAGGAAGTGGCCGGCTATGACGAACTGATCGTCCTGCGTGACATCGAGTACGAAAGCCACTGCGAACACCACATGGCGCCGATCATCGGCCGCGTGCACGTCGGCTACCTGCCGGCCGGCAAGGTGGTGGGCATCAGCAAGCTGGCCCGCGTCGTCGAAGCCTACGCCCGCCGATTCCAGGTGCAGGAGAAGATGACCGCGCAGATCGCGCAGTGCATCCAGGATGTGCTGCAGCCGATCGGTGTCGGCGTGGTCGTCGAAGGCGCCCACGAGTGCATGACCACCCGCGGCATCCACAAGCGCGGTGTCAGCATGGTCACCTCCAAGATGCTGGGCAGCTTCCGCGACGACGCGCGTACCCGCGCCGAGTTCCTGCGCTTCATCGAAGTGGGCGGCAAGCGCTGAGCCGCTTGCCCGCACCCCGCCGGCCCCTGCGGGCCGGCATGCCCACGGCTGCCCGCGCGGCAGCCGTGCGTGGTGGCTCGTCCCTGTCAGCCCTACAGACCTCTTTCGCTGCATGAAGCATCGCGAACGCATCTCCCGTTACCGTCATCTGCGCGAACAGCCCCAATGGAAGCTGCTCGCCGCTGACCACGCCCCGGAAATCATCGGCCTGCTGCAGGGGCTGCTGATGGACGGCGAGCGCACGCTGTCGTCGTCGGTGCTCAACGAGCGCCTGCAACGCGCGCTGGACCAGCTCAACGGCGACGAACTGTCGCGCGACCTGCCGCGTACCGCGCAGGCCTACATCGCGCACTGGCTGGCCCAGGGCTGGCTGGAACGCCGCCTGCCCGAGGGTGCCGACCAGGAACAGTACGAACTGTCGACCGCGGCGCTGCAGGCGATCCGCTTCGCCGATGGCCTCGAGCAGGCCCGCGTGGCGGCCACCGAAAGCCGCCTGGCGCTGGTCATCGAACAGCTCTCGCAGCTGGCCGCGCAGACCGAATCCGATCCGGACGCGCGCCTGTCGGCGCTGCGCGACGAGCGTGACCGCATCGATGCCGAGATCGCCCGCGTCGGTGCTGGCCGCGTGATCGCGCTGGATGGCAAGCGCGCGCTGGAACGTGCGCGCCAGATCATCGGCCTGGCCGACGAACTGACCGAAGACTTCCGCCGCGTGCGCGACGACTTCGAGCAGCTCAACCGCGATTTCCGCGAACGCATCATCGATGATGAAGGCGAACGTGGCGACGTGCTGTCCCAGCTGTTCGAGGGCGTGGACGTGATCGGCGAGAGCGATGCCGGGCGCAGTTTCCAGGCCTTCTGGCGCCTGCTCAACGACGCCGAACAGAGCGCCCAGCTCGATGCCGCGCTGGAAGCAGTGCTGGCACGCGGCTTCGCGCGCCGCCTGGACCGCAACGAACGCAACTTCCTGCGTGGCTTCACCAGCACCATGCTGGAACGCGGCGGCCAGGTGCACGATGTGCTGCAGAACTTCGCGCGCAGCCTGCGCGGCTTCGTGCAGAGCCGTGGCTACCTGGAACAGCGCCGCCTCAACCAGCTGCTGAAGCAGGCGCAGTCCGAAGCGCTGGCGCTGCGCGACGAGTTCCCCGCACAGCGCGGCATCGGCCGTGACCTGCAGCTGACCACCAGCCGCCTGCGCTCGTGGTCGCAGTGGAAGCTGCATGATCCGCGCAGTGCCCAGGTCGATGGCAACGTCGAGTACAACGACGCCGCCGCGATCAGCCTGGAGAGCGTCGGCGACCTGGTCGCTTCGTCCGAAATCGACTTCCGCACCCTGCGCCGCGACCTGCACGACCTGCTCGATGCACAGCCGCGGCTGAGCATCGCCCAGGCCCTGTCGCAGCGCGAGGCGCCGCAGGGTCTTGGCAGTGTCATCGGCTACCTGTCGCTGGGCACGCGCTTCGGCAACGTGGTCGCCGGCGAGCAGGAGCTTGCGCAATGGCGTGGTGGCGACGGCCAGGTCCGTCGCGCCCGCATCCCGCTGGTTTGGTTCACCCAGGAGAGACGCCATGAGCTGGCATGAAGATCCGATCGACGCACCGCAGGCCGACGTGGCGGAAGACGCCTACGAGGCCGAGCCGGTGGCGAGCGTGGCGCAGCCCCGCCGTGGCAACGACGTGTACTACCTGGGCGACACCGGGCGCCTGCCGCTGGATGCGCGCCGCGCGCTGTGCCAGCTGCTGATCGGCCCCAGCATCGACCAGCTGCGCCACGCCAAGCTGTGGCCGGCGCTGATCCGCAGTGAAGCCGCCATTCGCTCCGCGCTGGCCGATCTGTTCCTGGAACTGGTGCTGGACCGCGACAGCGGCGTGGCCTTCACCCGCCAGGCCGACACCGAAGACGTTGATGCACCGGTACTGCTGCGCACCTCGCCGCTGACCTTCATCGACTCGGTGCTGCTGCTGTACCTGCGCCAGCAGCTGGCCGAGGCCGACGCGCGCGGCAACCGCGCGGTGGTCGCCGACGCCGAGATGGCCGAAGCGCTGGCCATCTACGAAAAGAACCTGTCCACCGACCGCGCCGGCTTCAATCGCCGCGTCGCCTCGGCGGTGCAGAAGATGAAGGACAACCACATCCTGACCCGCCTCAGCGGCCAGGACGACCGCCACGAAGTCTCGCCGGCGCTGAAGCTGCTGTTCTCCGCCGAAGACGTGTCCCAGCTTTCGGCGGTCTACCGCCAGCTGCGCGAAACCCCGGCCGCCGAGGCCTGAGAGACCCGACCATCGCATGGCTATCTCCAAGCACACTCCCGCCCTGTTCAACGAAGGCCTGCCGGACCCGCGCCTGCAGCAGTTCCGCATGCGCCGCCTGCAGGTGCACAACTGGGGCACCTTCAACGGCCTGACCGAGGTACCGATCGCCGAGCGCGGCTTCCTGTTCGTCGGCCGCTCCGGCTCGGGCAAGTCGACCCTGCTCGATGCCATGTCCGCGCTGCTGACGCCGCCGGCCATCGTCGACTTCAACGCCGCCGCGCGTGAAGCCGAGCGCAGTGGCCGCGACCGCAACCTGGTGTCCTACGTGCGTGGCGCGTGGGCCGACCAGCAGGACAGCGGCACCGGCGAAATCGCCACTCAGTACCTGCGCAAGGGCGCGACCTGGACCGCGCTGGTGCTGGAGTACCGCGCCGGCGATGGCCGCGTGGTCAGCCTGGTGCGCCTGCTGTGGATCTCCGGCAACGGCACCTCGGCCGGCGACGTGCGCAAGCACTACATGATCGCCGAGCGTCCGTTCGACATCGCCAAGGATCTCGGTGGGTTCGACCTGGACCTGCGCAAGCTCAAGCAGAAGCTGTCCGACCTGCACCACTTCGACACCTTCTCCGGCTACGCCGAGCGCTTCCGCGACCTGCTCGGCATCGACAACGAGATGGCACTGCGCCTGCTGCACAAGACGCAGTCGGCGAAGAACCTGGGCGACCTCAACGTCTTCCTGCGCGACTTCATGCTCGACACGCCGAAGACCTTCGACGCCGCCGAGCGCCTGGTCAGCGACTTTGCCGAGCTCGATGGCGCGCACCAGGCGGTGGTCACCGCCCGCCGCCAGGTGGAAACCCTGCTGCCGGCGCGCGCCTACTACAACGATCTGAAGGAAATGCACCGCCAGCGCGGCGACGACGAAGCGCTGAAGCTTGGCGTCGACAGCTTCCGTGAAAGCCGCCGCCAGGCGCTGATCGAAGCGCGCCTGCGCGAAATGGATGTGCGTGACCGTGGCCTGCTGGGCGAGGAAGCCCAGCGCCGCGCCGCGCTGGACAACCACACCGAGCGCCTGGCCGAACTGGAACTGCAGCGCCGCCAGCAGGGCGGTGAGCGCATCGAGGAACTGGAACGCGAGCAGGGCCGTGCCGAAGCCGAGCGTGACCGCCGCCAGGCCAAGCGTGACCAGGCCCAGGAAGCGGCTCAGCAATTGCAGGCCGAACTGCCCGGCGATGCCCACGGTTTCGCAGAGCTGGTCGAGCGTGCGCAGAACGAACTGCAGGACCGCCAGCGTGCCTCGGCGGCACTGGATGATGCGATCAGCGATCGCCTCGGTGGCAAGCGCGATGACGAGCGCCGCTTCGGCGAAGTGCGCAGCGAGCTGGAGGCGATGCAGCGCACGCCGTCCAACATCCCGGCGCCGATGCAGAAGCTGCGCGCGCGCCTGGCCGAGGAAACCGGCATTGCCGAAGCGGCGCTGCCGTTCGTCGGCGAGCTGATTCAGGTCCGCTCGGAAGAGCAGGGCTGGCAGGGCGCCATCGAGCGCGTGCTGGGCGGCTTCGCGCTGTCGCTGCTGGTCGATGACAAGCACTACAACGACGTCGCGGAGTGGGTGAACCGTACCCACCTGGGCATGCGCTTCACCTACTACCGCGTGCGCCGCAACGATGATGCGTTTGCCCGAGAGCCGTCGGCGAAGTCGCTGCTGCACAAGCTGGAACTGCGCGAGCACGTGTTCGAAAGCTGGCTGCGCCGCGAGCTGGGCAAGCGCTTCGACTACGAATGCGTGGACGCCAAGCAGCTGCGCAACGTCGACCGCGGCATCACCCGCGAAGGCCAGGTCAAGCATCCGGGCGATCGTTTCGAGAAGGACGATCGCAGCGCCGTCGGCGATCGCCGCCGCTGGATCCTCGGCTTCAACAACCACGACAAGGTGGGTGCCTTCGAGCGTGAAGCCCAGGAACTGGCCAAGCGCATCGCCAGCTGCGAAACCGATATCGCGCGCCTGCGCGGCCAGCGTGACCGCGACAACGAGCGTCGCCTGGCCTGCCACGAACTGGTGAGCATCAGCTGGAACGAGATCGACATCGCCGCCCCGCAGCAGCGCCTGAGCGATATCGAGGCCACCCTGCGCGACCTGCGCGAAGGCAACGCCGACCTCGCCAAGCTGGCCAAGCAGATCGACGCCGTGCGCGCCGACATCGAGCAGTCCCGCCGTACCTATGAAGACGTCCGCGTCGAGCGTGGCCAGCTGGTAAAGGAACGTGACCGCCTCGACCGCGCGCGCCAGCAGAGCCGTGCACTGGTGCTGCCGAGCCTGGCTCAGGAGCAGGAGGCCGGCCTGGCCGAGCGCCTGCAGGAGCAGGGCCCGCTCAGCCTGGAAACGCTGGAAGCGCACATGCGCCAGGTCAGCAATGCGCTGAATGAACAGTTGTCGTCGTCGCAGCAGGACCTGAACCGCATCGAGAACCAGCTGATCGGCTGCTTCCGTCGCTTCATCCAGCAGTGGCCGGAGGAGTCGGGTGACTTCACCGTGTCGGTGGCCTCGGCCGAGGATTTCCTCGCCCGTCTCGAACGGCTGGAGCGTGATGGACTTCCGCAGCACGAAGAACGCTTCTTCGACCTGCTGCAGAACCAGAGCAAGAACAACCTGCTGGCCCTGCAGCGGCACAGTGCAGAGGCCCGCAAGTCGATCGGCCAGCGCCTGGACGAAGTGAATGCCAGCCTGGAACAGGTGCCGTTCAACCGCGGCACGCTGCTGACCATCGAGCTGAGCGACCGCCGCCTGCCGGAAGTCGGCGAGTTCCACCTGCAGCTGCGCGAAGTGCTGTCGCAACAGCAGACCGAGCAGCGCGAGCTGGCCGAATCGCAGTTCACCGTGCTGCGCCAGCTGGTCAACCGCCTGGGCTCGCAGGAAGGCGAGGACAAGCGCTGGCGCGAGCTGGTGCTGGACGTGCGCATGCACGTGGAGTTCATCGGCGTCGAACTGGATGCGGAAACGCGCCAGCAGGTCGAGATCTACCGCAGCGGCGCCGGCAAGTCCGGTGGCCAGCGCCAGAAACTGGCCACCACCTGCCTGGCCGCAGCACTGCGCTACCAGCTCGGCGGCGCCGACAGCCAGCTGCCGAGCTACGCCGCGGTGGTGCTCGACGAGGCCTTCGACAAGGCCGACAACGAGTTCACCGCACTGGCGATGAACATCTTCGACAATTTCGGCTTCCAGATGGTGGTGGCCACCCCGCTGAAGTCGGTGATGACGCTGGAACCGTTCATCGGTGGCGCCTGCTTCGTCGAGATCAGCGGTCGCCACGACTCCGGCGTGTTGCTGATCGAGTACGACGAAGAAGGCAAGCGGCTGAAGCTGCCGGAGCGCAGCCGCCA
>NZ_JAOEDV010000020.1:0-64922 GCF_029837545.1 Stenotrophomonas sp. GD04024
AATCCGGCGCATGTCGACCGAACTGAAAACCCACCAGCTGTCCATGACCGTGCTGATGTCGCCGGAGATGGCCAATTTCTCCGGCAAGGTCCACGGCGGTGCCATCCTGCGCCTGCTCGACCAGGTGGCCTACGCCTGCGCCAGCCGCTACGCCGGCAGCTACGTGGTCACCCTGTCGGTGGACCAGGTGATGTTCCGCCAGCCCATCGCGGTGGGCGAGCTGGTCACCTTCCTGGCCTCGGTGAATTACACCGGCACCTCGTCGATGGAGATCGGCATCAAGGTGGTGGCCGAGGACATCCTCAAGCGCAGCGTGCGCCACGCCAACAGCTGCTTCTTCACGATGGTGGCGGTGGATGAAGATGGCCGGCCGACGCCGGTGCCGACCCTGCAGCCATCCACCTCGGACGAGAAGCGCCGCCAGGCCGCCGCGCAGATCCGCCGCCAGCTGCGCCAGGAAATGGAACAGCGCCATCTGGAACTGCTGGCGTCGAACCCGCCGTCGCCGGAGGAGTGAGGTAGTGCCGGCCGCTGGCCGGCAACCTCCTCATTGCCGGCCAGCGGCCGGCACTACCCTGCCAGGTGGATCACCCCGTGTTCTGCACGCCCTGCGAAACACCGTTCACGCAGGCCACCAGTGCGCGCAGCAGATCGTCATCCTCGCGCCCGCTGGCCCGCCAGCGCTGCAGCAGGTCCACCTGCAGCACGCTGATCGGATCGACGTAGGGGTTGCGCAGGCGGATCGACAGCGCCAGCCGCGCGTCGTGGTCGAGCAGCGTCCGCTGGTCCATCAGCGCCAGCAGCCAATGCCGGGTCAGTTCCAGTTCGCGCTGCACCTGCGGGAAGAAGCGCCCGTGCAGCTCACCGGACAGCTTCGAGAACTGCTCGGCAATGGTGATATCGCCCTTGGACAGCACCATCGCGATGTCATCCAGGAAGGTGCGGAAGAACGGCCAGTCACGTGCCATCTCGCGAAGGGTCTGCTCGTGACCAGCATCGACCGCGGCCTGCAGGCCGCTACCCACGCCGTACCAGCCGGGAATGACCGCACGCGCCTGGCTCCAGGCGAACACCCACGGAATCGCGCGCAGGTTGCCCAACGCCGCGTCCTGACCGAGCCGGCGCGACGGCCGCGAGCCCAGGGTCATGCGCTCGATCACATCGATCGGCGTGGCCGTGCGGAAATAGTCCATGAAGCCGGACTGGCCAACGAAGGCGCGATACACCTCGCTGCTGGCCAAGGCCACCGCGTCCATCACCGGCCGCCAGTCATCCTCGCGCGGCTCAGGTGCGCGTGGCCGCAGGCTGGCGCGCAGCACCGCGCCGGTAGCCTGCTCCAGCGAACGCAGGGCCAGCGCACGGATGCCGTACTTGCGGTGGATCACCTCGCCCTGCTCGGTCACCCGCAGGCGACCATCGATGCTGCCACGCGGCGAGGCATCCACCGCGTGCGTGGTCTTGCCGCCACCGCGGCTGATCGAGCCACCACGGCCATGGAAGAAGGTCAGGCGGATGCCGGCCTCGGCCGCCACTTCCAGCAGTTCCACCTGCGCGCGCTGCAGGCCCCAGCGCGAGGCGGCGATACCACCGTCCTTGCTGCTGTCCGAATAGCCCAGCATCACCATCTGCACGTCGTCGCGTGCTTGCAGGTGTGCGCGATAGATCGGGTCGGCCAGCAGATCACGCAGGGTCGCGGTGCCGCGCTTGAGGTCATCCACGGTCTCGAACAGGGGGGCGATGTCCAGCGGCACCGAACCGCCCTCTTCCACCAGGCCGCCACGGCGTGCCAATGCGAGCACCGCCAGCACGTCGCTGCGATCATGCGCCATCGAGATGATGTAGTTGCCCAGCGCATCACCACCGTGGCGTGCGCGCGCATCGGCCAGCGCCGCGAACACCGCGTCCAGGCGCTGATTGCCTTCATCGTCACCCTTCGGCAACGGCGCCTCACCACTGGCATGCGGTGCCAGCAGGCGCGCGCGGCCCACGGCATCCAGACCGTCCCACACCGCGTCACCGCCCAGCACGGTGGCCAGCGCGCGCGCATGCACGCTCGACTCCTGGCGCACGTCCAGCCGTGCCAGATGGAAGCCGAAGGTCTTGACCCGCCACAGCAGGCGCTGCACGGCAAAGCCACCGGCATGCTCGCCACGGTGGGCGCGCAGGCTGTCGAGGATCAGCTGCAGGTCGTCGATCAGTTCGTCGGGGCCGGCATAGGCACCCTCGCCGTCGTCCAGCGTGGCCTGCAGGCGCGCGCGCATGCGGTCGTTGAGCAGGCGGTACGGCATGTCGGCATGGCGCGGCCGTGACTGTACCTGCGGCAGCAGCTGCTGGTAGTGCGCCACGCGCGCCTGCAATGCATCGCTGACCCCCACCCGCTCGGTGGACTGGCTGAGCAGGCTGGCCAGCTGCAGCAGTTCCTTCTGGTAGCGCCCCAGCACCGCCTGGCGCTGCGCATCCAGCGTGTTGCGGATGGTGGTGGCATCCACGTTCGGATTACCATCCATGTCGCCGCCCACCCAGGTACCGAAGCGCAGCAGTCGCGGCAGCGGCAGTTCTTCGCCATAGGTATCGCGCAGCGCCTGCTGCAGCGATTCGTACAGCACCGGGATCACCCGGTACAGCACCTGCACCAGGTAGAAGCCAACGTGCTCGCGTTCGTCATCGACAGTGGGCCGCACCGGCGAGGAATCGGTGGTCTGCCACGACGCGGTCAGCGCCATGCGGAAGCGCGCAGCATCGGCCGCGGCTTCACCCGGCGTGCGCTGGCCGTCGAGGTTGTCGACCAGGCTGGCCACCATCAACTGCTCTTTCTCCAGCAGCGCGCGGCGCACGGCTTCGGTGGGATGCGCGGTGAACACCGGCTCGATGTCGATGCGCGGCAGCCACTGCGCCAGCTCGTCCACGCCCACGCCCTGCGCCTTCAGGTGCTGCAGCGCGTCCTGCAGGCCATCGGGCTGCGGCGCGGCAGTGCCGGCCCGCTGGTAGTCACGCCGGCGGCGGATGCGATGCACGCGCTCGGCGATGTTGACCACCTGGAAGTAGGTGCTGAAGGCCCGCACCATGGTCTCGGCCTGCTGCGGCGAGCGCCCGGCCAGGCCATCGGCCAGCTCCGACAGCGGCGCCTGGTTCTCGCGGCGGGCGATGGCGCGGGTGCGCACGTCTTCCACATCGTCGAGGAAGGCGGCGGAGACCTGCTCGACCAGCAGGTCGCCAACCAGCGCGCCGAGCCGGCGCACGTCATCGCGAAGCGGAAGATCGGGAGAAGCGAACTCGATGCTGCTGCGGTACTCGTTCATCGGCGACGCACAGGCCTCGGTCAACGGATCCAGACCCCAAGCCTATCCCAGATCGGGCGTCGTGCTGCGATGCAAAAATGGTTTCATCTGGTAGTGCCGGCCGCTGGCCGGCAACCTCAGGTTGCGTGGGTCCATGAGGTTGCCGGCCAGCGGCCGGCACTACCGGGTCCGGTCAGCGCTTCTTCTTCGCCTTGCCCTGCTCGGCCGGGCCGATGGTCTGCTCCAGCCAGCGCTCGCTTTCAGCCAGCATGGTCATGATCGATTCGCGCGCGCGGTAGGCATGCGATTCGTTCGGCAGCATCACCAGCCGCGCGGTGCCACCCAGGCCCTTCACCGCGGCGAACATGCGCTCGCTCTGGATCGGGAACGTGCCGGAGTTGTTGTCGTCCACGCCGTGGATGAAGAGGATCGGATCCTTGATCCTGTCGGCGTAGTTGAACGGCGCCATCTTCTGGTAGACGTCCTGCGCCTGCCAGTAGTTGCGCTCCTCGGCCTGGAAGCCGAACGGCGTCAGCGTGCGGTTGTAGGCACCGCTGCGCGCGATGCCGGCCTTGAACAGGCGGGTGTGCGCCAGCAGGTTGGCGGTCATGAACGCACCGTAGGAATGGCCACCGATGGCGATGTGCTCGCGGTCGGTCACGCCACGCCGCACCACTTCATCCACCGCCGCCTGCGCATTGGCCACCAGCTGTTCGATGTAGGTGTCGTTGGGCTCCTTGTCGCCCTCGCCGATGATCGGCATCGACGGGCTGGCCAGCACCACGTAGCCCTTGGCCAGGAACGCCTGCGGGCCCCAGTAACTGATCGCGTTGAAACGGTACGGCGAATCGGTGACCTGGCTGGCCGCGGCCGCGCTCTTGAACTCGCCCGGGTAGGCCCACATCAGCAGCGGGCGCGGGCCGTCGCGCTTCGGGTCGTAGCCCGGCGGCAGCAGCAGGGTCGCGGTCAGATCGACGCCGTCCTTGCGCTTGTAGCGGATCTGCTCCTTCTGCACGCCCTTCAGCTGCGGCAGCGGGTGGGCAAAGTGGGTCAGCGCGCGCGGCGCGGCGCCGGCGTCGGCCAGCGACTGCACGTAGAAGTTGGCCGGCTCGTCCGGGCTTTCACGGCTCAGCAGCAGCGAACTGCCCTGTTCGTCCAGCAGCGCAACCGGCAACGAATAGCTCGGTGCCTGCGAGTGGAACAGGCGCGTCGCCTTGCCCGTGGCGATGTCGAAGCGATCGACGAACGGGCGGTCGCCTTCCGGCGAGGCACCGGCACCGGCCAGGTACAGGCTGCTGCCATCGGTGCTGGTCTGCAGCAGCGAGCGGCCGCGGTCGTCGCTGGACATCAGCGGCCGGCCCGGATCGGCGTAGCGGTCCTGCGCGTCGCGATCCCACAGCAGGCGCGGCTCGGCACCGGCGTTGTCCGGGGCGATCATCCAGGTCTTGGTCTTGCGGGTCTTCCACCACGATTCGGTCAGCAGGGCCAGGTCGCCACGGCCCCAGCTGATGCCGGCCAGGCGGCTGCCGAGCTGGGCCAGGGTCACCGGCGGTTTGTCGAAGGGTGCGGCCTGCATCAGCACCGCATCGCGCACCTTGGCCTCCCTGTTCGGGTCGCCGCCGTCCTGCGCCTCGGCCCACACCAGGGTGGCATCGGCATCACCGCGCCAGCGGATGTCACGCACGCCGGTCACCTCGGCATCGTTGCCGGTCGGCAGGCCTTCCACCAGCGGGCGTACCGCCACGGTGTGCACCAGCTTGCCGCTGGCACGGTCGATCACTTCGATGCGGCGCGGGAAGCTGTCCACCGGCACCACGTACGAGTACGGCCGCTGCACCGGCTGGCGCAGCACGTAGCGGCCATCCGGCGAAACCGAGAAGCCCATGAAGATGCCGGCCGCGCCGATCGGGCGGGTGTTGCCGTCAAGGCTGACTTCCACCGGCTGGGTGGTGGCGTAGTAGTCGAACTGGCGCGCGTCGGCCTCGTTCTTCAGCAGGTCCTGGTAGGTACGGATCGAGACGACGCCGCCGCCCTGGCTGGTCTGCTGCACGGCCGGGCCGGTCGGGATGCCGTCGGCGGCAGGGGCGGCGCCCAGGTTGGCCGGGCGGGTGAACACCACCAGCCCACGGCTGTCCGGCAGCCACTGGTAGCCACTTCCCATCACCGTGTTCAGGCCGGCCATGAGGCGGCGGGCGTTGCCGGCAGCCACGTCCACCAGCCACAGTTCATTGGCGCCGCTGGCGGCGTCCACCTGGTTGAAAGCCAGCCATTTCTGGTCCGGCGACCACATCAGGCTGGCGATCGACAGCGTGCCCGGCAGGCCGCTGATCGGCCGTTCCTTGCCGTCGGCCACGTTCATCAGCCACAGCTTCTGGCCGAAGCTGAAGCGGCTGTCGGAGAACGTACGCGGGTTGATGCGCTGGCCGGCCAGCTTCAGTTCCGGCTGCGCCACCACCTGGATCGACGGCAGCGACGGCATCTGCATCAGCGCGGCCACGTCGCGGCGCGGCGACAGGAACAGCGAGGGCGCGCGCGGCGCATCGACCACCGCCTGCAGCGCGGCCGAGGGCAGTTCGTACGCCGTGACGCCCTGCGCCTGCGTCGCAGCCGGCTGCGGGGTGGCCGAGAAGGCCAGCGGGGCCACTGCCAGCAGTCCCATCGACAGGACCAGGCCGGTCCAGCGCCGTGCGCGGCGCGTGTGCATGCTCATCGTTCCACCTGTGTGATGCGTGAAAACACCGACCTTAACAGGCCGTGCATACCTGCCCATCTGCCGATGGTTGGGTCATCCCTGTGTCATGACGGGGCCGCGATATAATGGGGGTCCTCCCCTGCCGAGGGGCGCTGCGACCGGATCCCACGAGGCCCGGCCAGGCTCGGTAAGGTGGCTATGCAACAACGGCGCCCGGCCAGATGCGAGCACCCGCTCGCCCACAACCGGAGCACACGAATGAACGCTGTTGCCAAGACCTTCTCCACCGAAGGTGATTACAAGATCCGCGACATCACGCTGGCCGACTGGGGTCGCAAGGAACTGGACATCGCCGAGCACGAGATGCCGGGCCTGATGTCGATCCGCCGCAAGTACCAGGCCGAGCTGCCGCTGAAGGGCGTGCGCGTGACCGGCTCGCTGCACATGACCATCCAGACCGCGGTGCTGATCGAGACCCTGAAGGACATCGGCGCCGACGTGCGCTGGGCCTCGTGCAACATCTTCTCGACCCAGGACCACGCCGCTGCCGCCATCGCCGCCACCGGCACCCCGGTGTTCGCCTGGAAGGGCGAAACCCTGGAAGAGTACTGGGACTGCACCCTGGACGCGCTGACCTTCACCCTGGCCGACGGCACCCTGACCGGCCCGGAGCTGGTGGTCGACGACGGCGGTGACGTGACCCTGCTGATCCACAAGGGCTACGAGCTGGAAAACGGCAGCGACTGGGTCAACACCGCGTCCTCCTCGCACGAAGAACAGGTCATCAAGAACCTGCTCAAGCGCGTCGCCAAGGAGCGCCCGGGTTACTGGGGCCGCGTGGTCAAGGACTGGAAGGGCGTCTCCGAAGAGACCACCACCGGCGTGCACCGCCTGTACCAGCTGGCCCAGGCCGGCACCCTGCTGATCCCGGCGATCAACGTCAACGACTCGGTCACCAAGAGCAAGTTCGACAACCTGTACGGCTGCCGCGAGTCGCTGGCCGATGGCCTGAAGCGCGCGATGGACGTGATGCTGGCCGGCAAGGTCGCCGTGGTCTGCGGCTACGGCGACGTCGGCAAGGGCTGCGCCGCGTCGCTGCGTGCCTATGGCGCGCGCGTGATCGTCACCGAGATCGACCCGATCTGCGCCCTGCAGGCGGCGATGGAAGGCTATGAAGTCAACACCATCGAATCGACCCTGGGCCGTGCCGACCTGTACGTCACCACCACCGGCAACAAGGACATCATCCGCATCGAGCACCTGAGCGCGATGAAGGACCAGGCCATCGTCTGCAACATCGGCCACTTCGACAACGAGATCCAGGTCGATGCGCTGGTGTCGTTCGCCGGCATCAAGCACGTCAACATCAAGCCGCAGGTGGACAAGTACATCTTCCCGAACGGCAACGCGATCTTCCTGCTGGCCGAAGGCCGCCTGGTGAACCTGGGTTGCGCCACCGGCCACCCGAGCTTCGTGATGTCCAACAGCTTCGCCAACCAGACCCTGGCACAGATCGACCTGTGGGCGAACAAGGACAGTTACGAGAAGAAGGTCTACCTGCTGCCGAAGAAGCTGGACGAGGAAGTGGCGCGCCTGCACCTGGAAAAGATCGGCGTGAAGCTGACCACCCTGAGCCAGGAACAGGCCGACTACATCGGCGTGCCGGTGGAAGGCCCGTTCAAGCCGGACCACTACCGCTACTGATGCCTGTGGTGTGCCGGCCCACGGCCGGCGCACCCGGTGCATGCAACACACGGAACGGGCGCCTTCGGGCGCCCGTTCTGCGTCTGCCCCTCAGAAGTCGAAGTTGACCGGAATCCTGGCCAGGCTGATGTCGGGCGGGTCGCCTCGCTTGCTGGTAAACGTCCAGGCCGATGCCGCGTCGACGGCTGCCGCATCCAGCGTGGGATGGCCACTGGACTCGGCGATGATCCTGCCGGTGACCCGGCCTTCGCGGTTGATCACCACCAGCACCACGGTCGTGCCTTTCAGACCCTGCTTGTACGCCTCCTGCGGATACCTTGGGGCAGGCGATGACAGCGGCCACCATCCCACCGGCGGCGCATCCGGCGGGTCGGTATCGACCAGGCAGCGCTCGGGTATGCGGATGCCCATGCGGGTGTCCTGCTTCGGATCCACTTCCATGGCAATGCCGCGACAGTTGCCCGCCAGCGCGGCGAGGAACAGCGCCTGCCGCCACGTTGCGCGGATATCCGACCCGACCCCGGTGAAACGGCATTGGTCGCCCTTTCGATGCGATGCCATCGACACCATGCCCGCATCGATCAAGTCCCGCACGGCCTGCCCGCGTGTACAGCGGCCCTCATTGGCCAGGGCCGGACCAGCGACCACCATCATTCCGGCAAGCAGACCCGCCGCGATCATCCGCTGATAGACCACTTCACTCCCCTGTGCTGCGTCCTGTTGACCCGAGTCTGCCACGCCATGCGTGGATGCTCCACCCGCAATAGCCTCGGTCAAGGCAATGCCTCCGCCCCGCGCTACGATGCCTCCATGACACCGGCCATCAACCTGCTCAAGCGCGAGAAGATCGCCCACACCGTGCGCAGCTATGTGCACGACGCCCATGCCGAATCCTATGGCGGCGAAGCCGTGGAGAAACTGGGCCTGGACCCGGCCCAGGTGTACAAGACCCTGCTGGCCAGCACCGAAACCCACGAACTGCTGGTCGCGATCGTGCCGGTGGCCGGCCAGCTCGACCTGAAGGCGCTGGCCGAAGCCGCCCGCTGCAAGAAGTGCGAAATGGCCGCGGCCGATGCCGCGCAGCGTGCGACCGGCTACCTGGTCGGCGGCATCAGCCCACTCGGGCAGAAGAAGCGCCTGCGCACCTTCCTGGATGCCAGCGCCGAAGTGCTGCCCATGCTGCATGTCAGCGCCGGGCGGCGTGGCCTGGAAGTGGAACTGGCGCCGGACGACCTGCTGCGCCTGACCGCCGGCCACTACGCGGCGATCGGCAAGGCACGCTGATGCGCTGGCCGTGGTCCGCCGCACCATCACCCCGGCTTGAAGATCCACAGGCCGATGTACTGCTGCAGGACCTGCTGTCACGCGACGGTGCACGCATCACCGACGCGGCACGCACGGTCGCACGGCTGTTCAGCGCGTCGTCGCTGGAGGCGCTGGCGGTGCACACGGACCTGATTGAAAAATGCTGCCAGGGCATCGCACTGGGCGGCATGCTGATCAGCAACCAGGCGCACCTGAAGGCGGCCCTGCAGCGGCTGCGCTACTGGCAGGCACGCCAGGGCTGCCTGTGCGCGCTCAATCCCGGCTACCCGTTCTTCGATCCGCGTCGCCTGCTTGAACAGGGGCAGATGCAGCTGCTCTCGGTGCAGGACGCCGAGGATGGATGGGGCGACTGCCACACCGTTGCCTGCACGCAGTGCGGCCGGCACTGGCAGGCGATCGACCGCGAATACCATTACCCCTGGTGGGAGTGGAAAGCCATCTGACAGGGACGCAGCCACGCATGGCGTGGCTCTACCGCGGTCCAGTAGATCCACGCCATGCGTGGATGGCGGTCACTCCACCAGCTCATACCGCATCGGCACCCGCACAATGGTCAACTCCGGCACGGTGCTCTCCGCTTCGGCACGGACGAAAGGCCAGCCACGCAGGTCATCCACCGCTGCTTCATCCAGCAGCGCATGGCCACTGGATGTCTCCACGATCACGGCGACAACCGCCCCGTGCGCATCAATCAAGGCCTTCAGCAGGCTGCGCCCGGACAGCCCCTGCTGCATGGCCTCCGGCGGATAACGCGGCGACACACCACGCGCCGGCTTCCACGCAATCCCCTCGCCCGCGAACAGGTCCCGGCTGCTGCGCGCCGCGCAATGCTTGGGCAGACGCAACTGCAGGGATAGACGTGCGTCATCCACGCTCACTTCCGCAGGCGTCGCGCAGGCATGCCGCGCGAGCATCTCCAGCATCTGCTGTTGCCGACGCAGCGCCTTGCCGTTGGCGGCAGTCACCTCCACCACGCAACGCGCATCCTTGGGCTGCATCGACAACGCGGTCACCCCCGCATCGCGCAGCGCGGGAACGGCCGCCAACGGCGAGCACGCCGTCTCCGCCGCCGGTCCTTCCGCCAGAGCTGCTGTGGCGGGCAGCAGGCCCGCCAGCACCATTGGAATCATCCCTGCCCAGCTCCGCATGCCCCGCCCTCCGTGCGTTCGTCTGGCCCGATCATACCTGGCGCATGGCAGCGGGTGATCGGGTCAGAGCCCCGCGGTGCGAGGATCTGACCCGCGACGGCTACGGCCGCCAGTTGGCGTTGTTCTCCCAGAACGCCACCGAGCGCTGGTAGGCCTCCCGGTCCAGCGGCACACCCGAGCCGCCCTCCTCCACGCCCAGCGCATTGCGCATCATGGTGATCGGCGCCATCGGCACCTCTTCCGGCTCGGCGGTGTAGATGCAGCCGACGATGCCCCAGTCGGCCTCGATCGGCGAACCTTCCTTGGCCAGCTGCTCGGCGCTGTACAGGATCACTACCAGATAGTTCGCGCGCGGCGACTCCACGCCTTCGAACCAACGCACCAGCACCGGCAGCTCATCACGGTTGCGCGCTTCGTAGCCGCTGCGCAGCTGGTGGCGGTTGGCCTCGGTCACCGGCACCGTCAGGCAACGCGTGCTGGTCCAGTTCTCGTAGACAAACAGCTTGCAGAACGGCGCATAACCGTCGAGCACCTTCAGCGGTGCGTGCGCATTGAGGTGCGCCTCGAACTGCTCGGCGGTGCAATCCTGGATGGTGTTGCCGCGCGGCACGCGCGGGAACAGGCGGGGACGGGCGAAATCGGTGAGGACGATGGACATGGCGCGATGTGATCAGGAGTTCTGCCGTACAGGGTAACCGCCCCGCAGGCGGCAGGGGCGGATGCCGATGCTCACTGGCATCCGATCCAGGATTGCCGCACCCTGCGCAGGACCCACCGCAAGGATCGCCGGCTCATGGAAGCAGCGCGCGTATTGCCCCGTCCCGCCCACCTTCGTCGCTGGCTGAAGGTGCTGGCCGTACTCCCGCTGGCGCCGCCGTTGCTGTTCGCCGCCGCCCTGTTCTGGCCGCTGCCGGCACCGCCGCTGCCCGAGCCCGGCAACAGCCGCCTGATCGTCAACGCCCGGGTGGTAGACGTCGTGCGCGGCCAGGTCAGCGAACCGACCACGGTGACGCTGCGCAACGGCACGATCACCGCCATCGGCGGAAGCGTTGCCGATGCAGCGTTGCCGGTCTTCGACGCCGGTGGCCGCTGGCTGCTGCCCGGCTTCTGGGACATGCACACCCATGCACTACAGTTGTCGCCGCAACTACAGTTCCCGCTGATGCTGGCCAACGGCATCACCGGTACCCGCGACATGATGGACTGCCCGCAGGCCACCGATCCGCTGATCGCCTGCGTGGCCGACAAGCGCCGCTGGACCGCACAGGCCATTGCCGGGCAGCAGGTTGCGCCACGCTTCGTGCAGGTCGCCAGCTTCTACTTCGAAGATCCTGCGCTCGCGCCGGAAGCCGCCGCTGAGCGTGCACGCACGTACAGCGCGCGTGGCGTTGACGCATTGAAGGTCTACAACCGGCTGCGTGCCGATACCTACCAGCGGCTGGCCACCGAGGCACAGCAGCTGCGTCGCCCGCTGGTCGGCCACCTGCCCAGGGCCGTGCCACTGGAAACCGCGTTGCAGGCCGGCCAGCGCAGCTTCGAGCACGCCCATCTGTTCGTACGCCACTGCTTCGACAACGCGGCGGCGTGGCGCGGTGGCACGCTCGATGGCGAAGACCCGACCGCGCTGGCCGAACGGATGGTCAGCGGCTACCAGCCAGCCCTCTGCAGCGAAGCGTTCGGATTGATGCAGGCCAGCGCTGCAGCGTTCGTGCCGACCCACGTCACCCGCGAGGAAGACGCGCGCGCACGCGATCCGGCCTTCATCAACGATCCGCGCCTGGCCTATCTGGATCCACTCTCCCGCTGGGCGTGGCGCGACGATCTGCAGGCCACGGTGGAGCGTTACCCAGGCCTGCGCGGCGAAGACGTGCTGAAAGCCTACTTCGCGCATGGACTGGCGCTGACCGGTGCCGCGCATCGTGCGGGCGTCACCGTGCTGGTCGGCACCGATACCGGGCTGGGCGGTTTCCGCTACCACGATGAACTGCAGTGGCTGCGACGGGCGGGACTGAGCCAGGCCGACGTACTGCGTGCCGCCACGCTGCAGGCCGCGCGTCATCTGGAGCTGCAGGCATCGCACGGCAGCATCGAGGTCGGCAAGGCCGCCGACCTGGTCCTGCTCGATGGCAACCCGCTGCACGACACCGCCAACACCCGCCGCGTGCACGCCGTGCTGCTGGCCGGGCACCTCTACGACCGCCCGCGACTGGATGCCCTGCAGGCCTACGCCCTTGCGCAGGCACGATCGCCCGCGGTGATGGCACGCCTGCTGTGGGGCTTCGCCACCAGCCCGGTCAGTGCCGAACTGTAGCGGCAGCTACAACGCCATCCGCTCGCGCAGCTCGCGTGCCTGCCGCCGCGATACTTCCACTTCGCTGCCGTCATCCAGCGCCAGGTCGTAGCCATCGCCGATGCTCGGCGTCACCGCGCGGATACGGCGCAGATTGACCAGCGTGTTGCGGTTGGCCCGGAAGAACAGCTCCTGCGGCAGGCGTGCTTCCAATGCGCTCAGGCTGCGGGTCAGCAGCGCGTTCTGGTCGCGGAACCACAGCCGCGTGTAGTTGCCATCCACCACCAGCCGCCGGATCTCGGAGACCGCCACGAACCAGCAGCGCTCGCCCTCGCGCACGAACACCTGGTCCTGCGCGCCCAACGTGCCACGCAGCGCGGGCGCTTCAGTCGTCTCCACCTCGCGCTGGCGCACCCGCTGCAACGCTTCCAGCAAGCGTGGTGCCTCGACCGGCTTCACCAGATAGTCCAGCGCATTGGCTTGGAACGCGCGCACCGCGTAGGTGTCGTAGGCAGTAACGAAGACCACCGCTGGCACCGTCTCCAGCCCATCCAGAACGTCGAAGCCACTGCCGGAGGGCATCTGCACATCCAGCAGCACCAGGTCCGGTGCCAGTGTTGCAATCGCCTCGCGCGCAGCGGGCACATCGTCGGCCTCGCCCACGCACTGCACCCACGGCAACGCCGACAACAGCGTGCGCAGCTCCTGCCGCGCCAGCCGTGCATCATCAACGATCAACACACGCAGCACGCCACTCATTGCGCAATCTCCAGCACGGCCTGCATGCGCTCGCCGACCGGCTGCAGGATGAAACGACCGCGCGTGCCCAGCTGTGCACGCAGATAGGCCAGGCCGACACCATGCCCGTGAGTGGGCTCGATCGCGCTGCCCAATGGATTGTCCACCTGCAGGCGCAGCACATCGTTGTCCAACGTGGCACGGATCTGCACTTCGCCGCCCCCGGGGCGGCTGGCGATGCCGTGCTTGATCGCGTTTTCCACCAGCAGCTGCAGCGCCATCGCCGGCAGCTGTGCCTGCGTGGCATCGGCATCGATCTGCTGCCACACCTGCAGGCGCTGTTCGAAGTGGATTGCCTCGATCGCCAGGTAGTCGTCCACCACCGCCAGTTCCTCGGCCAGCGTGACCTGCTCGCTGCGGTTGTGCGCCAGCGCCTGGCGCAGGGTGCGCGACAGGCGGGTGACCATGTCGCGCGCGCGCTCGGGATCTTCCAGGATCAACGCACGCAGGTTGTTCAGCGCATTGAACATGAAATGCGGATTGAGCCGCGCGCGCAGTGCATCGCGCTCCAGCGCGCTGCGTTCGGCTTCCGCGCGCAGGCGGGCCAGCTCCGCGCCACGTATCCGGCGCAGGCTGTGCAGGCCCGCCCAGAGCGCGGTCCACAGCGCCAGCATCACCGCCGTGGTGTACCAGTAGAGCAGCAGCGCCTTGGGGCTGAAGTCGGCCGCCTGGCGACCTGCGTCCACCCATCCCAGTGCCAGCGCCGTGTGCAGGGCGATGATCACCAGCGCCTGCGCCAGCGCCGCGCCGAGCGCCACCGACACTGCCAGCCGCAACAACAGCCCGGCGGTACCGCGCGACCACCAGCCGGTACGCAGGGCCATTGCGCGGATGCCACCGCTGCAGCCGAACAGGCTGACCGCCAGGCCAACCGTGATCAGCACGCCCGCGCTTCCGGCGTCGGCCAGATAGGCATGCCGCAGCCCGAGGCCGGCGACCGCGTAGAGTGCCCACACCAGCGCATTGAGCAGCCAGAAGCGTACCGACGAAGAGGAGTCCGGCATGTCCATTCCGAGGCGTGTTGAAACTCAGGGGTGACGGTCGAGGAAGGCCTGCACCTGCCCGCGCAGCCAGCTCGGATCATCCCACATCAGGAAGTGGAAACCCTGCGCGCTCATCGCGATCTGCACATCGTGCAGCGTCGCGTACTGGGCCTGGAACACCACCCGGGTGCTCGCTTCGGTGCCTCCCATCGGCTGGTAGCCGGCCCAGCTGCCCAGCACCAGTGTCGGCGCGCTGATCGAGGCGATGCTGTCACGCAGGTCGGTGGTCATCACCGCGTGCATCGCATCGGCCGTGGTCTGGCGGTCACTGCTTTCGCCCCAGCGGCCCAGTTCGGCCTGCCGCTGCGGGTCACGGGTCATGCCCGGCAGGCCGGCCTTCAGCTGCGCCTGCCATTGCGCGGCGTCGGCGGCGAGCATGCCCTTGCGCAGCTGCTCGGCCATCGGCCGCACGCTGTCCGCGGTGGCATTCGGGTCGCGTGCCGCCGGCAGGAACGGCAGCGCGTCCACCACCACCAGCGCGCTGACCGCCTTCGGCGCTGCCTGCGCCATCTGCAACCCCAACAGGCCCCCCAGGCTGTGGCCAACCACCACTACCGGCCCCAGATGCTGGTCATGCAGGTAGGCCAGCAGCTGCGCGCGCATCGCCGGCAGGAACCCGGCCGGGCGCGGATCGGCCGGCGCGGTGCCTGCAAAACCCGGCAGCTGCACCAGGTGGCACTGCACGTCCTTCAGGGCCAGGCAGGTCTCACGCCAGACCTCGGCGCTGCTGTTGAGGCCGGGGATCATCAACAGCGGGCGGCCCTTGCCGACCACCTCGACCTGCACCTTGCCGGGGGCCGGGGCCGCATGCGCCGATCCGGAACCCAGCACGGCCATCGCCATGCCGATCATCGCCAGCCGTGCCAGCGCCTTCATTGCATACCAGAGTGCCAGGAAGATCTTCATCGTCTGCTCCTTCATCGAGTGGGTGTTGCCGGGTTGGGCTCAGCGTGCCGCCAGCCACGGCGCCCCTGTTGCGAATCCGGAGCAACGGCCGGACACCCGGGCGAACGGTCGCCGGCGGGGGACGGTGCCCGTCACATCGCGAGTACACATCCATCTTGATGAAGCGATATACTTACCCGCACCTGCCGCCGCCGCCCGCGCCATGACCGCCATCAGCTTCGAGTTCTATCCTCCCAAGACCGACGAACAGCGCAGCCAGCTCGACCGCGCCGCGGACAAGCTGAAGGACTACGGGCCCGAGTACGTGTCATGCACCTTCGGCGCCGGTGGATCGACCCTGAGCTACACCTCCGAAACCGTGCGCCACCTCAACCAGCACCATGGCTTCGAAGCGGCCCCCCACCTGTCCTGCGTTGGCGGCACCCGCCAGGAAATCCGTGAACTGCTCAAGCTGTACCGCGCCATCGGCTGCGACCGCCTGGTCGCGTTGCGCGGCGACCTGCCCTCCGGCATGGGTTTCCCCGGCGACATGCGCTATGCCGCCGAACTGATCGCCTTCATCCGCGCCGAGCACGGCGACGCCTTCCGCATCGAGGTCGGTGCCTACCCGGAAACCCATCCGCAGGCGTCCGATGCGTTGGCCGACCTGAAGCACTTCAAGGCCAAGATCGATGCCGGTGCCGATGCGGCGATCACCCAGTATTTCTACAACCCGGATGCGTATTTCCATTTCGTCGACGCGGTGCAGCGGCTCGGCGTGCAGGTACCGATCACGCCCGGCATCATGCCGATCGCCAACTTCAGCCAGCTGCGCCGCTTTTCCGAGCAGTGCGGCGCGGAGATCCCGCGCTGGATCAGCCGCAGGATGCAGGCCTATGGCGATGACGTGGATTCGGTGCGTGCATTCGGCACCGAGGTTGTGGCCAGGCTGTGCCAGCGCCTGATCGAGGGCGGCGCACCCGGCCTGCACTTCTACACGTTGAACCTGGCCAAGCCGACCACGTCAGTGCTGAAACTGCTGCAGCTGTGAAAGCACGCCGCGCGAAGCGGAACGGCGTTACCCTGCGCGGATGATCCGGCTCTCCTTCCTGCTGTTGCTGCTGCCGCTGTGGTCTGCCACCAGCGTCGCCCACGCGCAATCCACGCGCCTGAACCGCTGCACCGATGCACAGGGCCGGAGCGTCTATACCGACCGCCCCTGCGACAGCCTGGGTGCACAGTCACGGCTGCCGCCGCCTGCGCCCACCGGCAGCACCCTGCAGCGCGACACCCTGGGTGCACGCTGCCCACGGCGGCTGAGCGAGCTGGTGGAAGCGCTGCGTACCGGCATCCTCAGCAACGACGTGAACCGGCTGTCCTCGCTGTACCTGTGGGGCGCGGTCTCCGACGCCGGCGCGCAGCGCATCCTCGGCCAGCTGGAATCATTGGCGCGGCGGCCGCTGGTGGACGTTGTGCCGGTGTATCCGCGGCAGGAACAGGACACCTCGCAGGCGCTGGAGCAGGGTGATCCGGTGCCAGGCTCCGAGCCCGAACCGGCTGCCGCGCGGCATCCGGTCGGCCTGCGCCTGGAGCAGACGTTGCCGGGCAGCGTTGCACGTGCCTCCACCGTGCTGGGATTGCGGCGGCAGTACGGGTGTTTCTGGATCACGTTGTGATCGCAGGGGCTCATCCACGCATGGCGCGGATCTACTGCATCCGGTGAGGGGTCAGCGCCGCACGTTGCGGGAAACCGACCCTGTTGGCATCACGCCGGCCACAGCCCGCGGATGGCGGCGATGCCCTGCCCGCCATGGCGGCGCGCTTCGGTGATGTGGCCGCTGCCCATGCCCCCCAGCGCATAGATCGGCAGTGACACCTGCGCACGCAGCTCGGCGAAAGCATCCCAACCCAGCGGTGCGGCGTCGGGGTGGCTGGCAGTGGCCTGCACCGGGCCCAGCACCGCGAAGTCGCAGCCCAGCTGTTGTGCCGCCTGCAACTGCTGCAGGTCGTGGCAGGACGCCGCCACCAGCTGCCCCTCGGGCAACGGGCGCTGCGACAGCTGCTGCAGCTGTTCGCTGCCCAGGTGCACGCCCACGCTCAACGCGCGTGCCAGCTCGATATCGCGGTTGAGCAGCCACTGCACACCGCTGCGACGATGTGCACGCACCACTTGCTCGACCATTGCCTGCCGCTGCGGGTGCGCCGGTGGCAGGCGCAGCTGGATGCGCTGCTGGCCCGCCGCCACCGCGCGCTGCAGCTGGTCATGCCACTGCTGCACGCTGCCGGCATCGTCGGCCGGCGCCGGGGTGATCAGGTAGCTGTCGGGCTGGCGCAGGGCCGCCACCACCGGCAGGTCGGCCGGCGGCATCGAATAGCGGCCCAGCTTGTCCGGCGCCACCCAGGTGATCGCCTGGCCTTCGCGCCCGCGCGGCGTGCCCTTCCAGCTGCGCACATGGCGCACTTCCAGGGTCAGGTGCTTGTCCGGATAGCGCTGCGGAACATCCATCAGCCACTCACCGACATCGGCCTCGATGCCCAGTTCCTCGCGCAGCTCGCGTACCAGCGCCTGTTCGGAGGTCTCGCCGGATTCGCGCTTGCCGCCGGGGAATTCCCACAGGCCGGCCATGTCGCGGTTCTCGGTACGGCGGTTGAGCAGCACGCGGCCACGGGCGTCGGTGATGACGGCGGCCACGACGTGGATCGATCGGGTGGGAGGAGCCATGCGCAGAGCATGCCCAGAACAGGGGGACCGGCGCAATCGCGGATCCACCCTGGATCACCCGCCGGAAATGAAAAGCCCCGCTTTCGCGGGGCTCTCCGGAGGTCAGCTCAGCTGGCCGTGGCAGTGCTTGTACTTCTTGCCACTGCCGCAGGGGCACGGGTCGTTGCGGCCGATCTTCGGCTCATCGCGCTGCAGCTGCGCTACGGCCTGGCGTTCGGCCTCCACCTGCGCCGCTTCCTCGTCGGCGCTGTAGCCGCCCGCGTCCTGGTGCTGGAACTGCGACTGGCTCAGGCGTGCCTGGGCCTGCTGGCGCTCTGCCGCTTCCAGCGCCTGCACCTCTTCGTCGCTGCGGATGCGCACGCGCGACAGCAGGGTCACCACTTCGCGCTTCACGTTCTCCAGCATGTCGGAGAACAGTTCGAAGGCTTCCTTCTTGTACTCCTGCTTCGGCTGCTTCTGCGCGTAACCACGCAGGTAGATGCCCTGGCGCAGGTAATCCATGCGTGCCAGGTGCTCCTTCCAGCTCTGGTCCAGCACGGTCAGCATCACGTGCTTCTCCAGCGCGCGCATGGTCTCTTCGCCCACGCCGGCTTCCTTCTCGGCGAAGTGCTGGTTGACGCGCTCCTGCACCTTGGCGGCGATGGCCTCAGCGTCCAGTTCCTCGTGGTCCTTGACCAGGTCGGTCAGCGACATCTGCAGGCCGAAGTCCGACTCCAGGGTCGCTTCCAGGCCACGCAGGTCCCACTGCTCGTCGATCGAGTTCGGCGGCACGAAGCGGGCCACCACGTCGAAGATCACGTCGTCGCGGATGCCGTCGACGTTGGCCTTCACCGACTCGGCGTCCAGCAGTTCGTCGCGCTGCGCGTAGATCACCTTGCGCTGGTCGTTGTTGACGTCGTCGAAGTCCAGCAGGTTCTTGCGGATGTCGAAGTTGTGGGCCTCCACCTTGCGCTGCGCCTTCTCGATCTGGCGGCTGACCAGGCGGTCCTCGATGACGTCGTCTTCCTTCATGCCCATCATGCGCATGGCCTTCTGCACCCAGTCGGAGGCGAAGATGCGCATCAGGTTGTCTTCCAGCGACAGGTAGAAGCGGGACGAACCCGGGTCACCCTGTCGGCCCGAACGGCCACGCAGCTGGTTGTCGATACGGCGCGACTCATGGCGCTCGGTACCGACGATGTGCAGGCCGCCGGCCGCCTTGACCGCCTCGTGGCGCTTCTGCCATTCGGCCTTGACCGCGGCCTTCTGCGCGTCGGTCGCGTCCTCGCCCAGCTCGTGGATTTCCGCTTCCAGCGAACCGCCCAGCACGATGTCGGTACCACGGCCGGCCATGTTGGTGGCGATGGTCACCGCCGCCGGACGACCGGCGTTGGCGACGATGGTCGCTTCGCGGTCATGCTGCTTGGCATTGAGCACTTCGTGCTGCACGCCGGCCTTGCGCAGGTGCTCGGACAGCATTTCCGAGGTTTCGATCGAGGTGGTACCCACCAGCACCGGCTGGCCGCGCTTGGCGCACTCTTCGATGTCGGCCAGCACCGCGTTGAACTTGCCCTTGCGGTTGAGGAACACCTGGTCCGGGCTGTCCTTGCGGATGGTCGGGCGGTTGGTCGGGATCACCACCACTTCCAGGCCATAGATGCTCTGGAACTCGAACGCTTCGGTATCGGCCGTACCGGTCATGCCGGACAGCTTCTTGTACATGCGGAACAGGTTCTGGAAGGTGATGCTGGCCAGCGTCTGGTTCTCGCGCTGGACCGGCACGCCTTCCTTCGCTTCCACGGCCTGGTGCAGGCCATCGGACCAGCGACGGCCGGACAGGGTACGGCCGGTGAATTCGTCGACGATGACCACTTCGCCATCGCGCACGATGTAGTCCACGTCACGCTGGTAGATCGCGTGCGCGCGCAGCGCGGCGTTGAGGTGGTGGACCACGGTCAGGTTCTGCGGGGCGTACAGGCCTTCGGTCTCGGCATTGAGGATGCCGGCGTCGACCAGCAGCTGCTCGGCGTGCTCCATGCCCGCTTCGGACAGGTGCACCTGCTTGCCCTTCTCGTCGACCCAGAAGTCGCCTTCGCCGTCTTCCACTTCCTGCTTGACCAGGTTCGGCACGACGCGGTTGACGCGGATGTACAGCTCCGGGGAATCGTCGGCCGGGCCGGAGATGATCAGCGGGGTACGTGCTTCGTCGATCAGGATCGAGTCGACTTCGTCGACGATGGCGTAGTGCAGGCCGCGCTGGTAGCGGTCGGCCTTGGACAGCGCCATGTTGTCGCGCAGGTAGTCGAAACCGAATTCGTTGTTGGTGCCGTAGGTGATGTCCGAGGCATAGGCTTCGCGCTTGTCGCTGTGCGGCATGCCCGGGTACACCACGCCCACGCTCAGGCCCAGCCAGTTGTACAGCTTGCCCATCTGCGCGGCATCGCGGCGGGCCAGGTAGTCGTTCACGGTGACCACGTGCACGCCCTTGCCTTCCAGCGCGTTGAGGTACACCGGCAGGGTCGCTACCAGGGTCTTGCCTTCACCGGTGCGCATTTCTGCGATCTTGCCCAGGTGAAGCACCATGCCGCCGATCAGCTGCACGTCGTAGTGGCGCATGCCCAGCACGCGGCGGCCCGCTTCGCGGCAGACCGCGAACGCTTCCGGCAGCACCTTGTCCAGGGCTTCGCCGCCGGCGATGCGCTGCTTGAACTCCGGCGTCTTGGCCTGAAGCTGCTCGTCGGAAAGCTTCTCGATCTCCGGCTCCAGCGCATTGATCTTGGCGACGATGCGGTTGAGCTGGCGCAGCTGTCGTTCGTTACGACTGCCAAATACGCGGGTAAGCAGGCTGTTGATCATTGAAGGAACCGGGTTGGATGGACACGACGCCCGGCCTCCCCCTTGGGATCCGTCCGCCGCAAACGAAACAGGGCGCCTGGCGCCCTGTCGATGGCAACACCCATTGTAGCTTGGGACGGCCGCAAGGGGTTTCAACCCCGTGGGTAGCGCCGGCCGCTGGCCGGGTACCTCGTTCGGGCCCCTCAAGGAATTGCCGGCCAGCGGCCGGCACTACCAGATCAACCGCATCGGGTCAGAGCCCTTCCGCGGCGCGGAAGGGATCCGACCGGGGATCAGCCGCGGCTGATGCGGCCGACCGGCGTGTTGCCGCCGTCGCCGAGGAACTTGCGCGGGTTGACCACGTTGCCGTTCTCCCACACTTCGAAGTGCACGTGGGCACCGGTCGAACGGCCGGTGGAACCGGCCTTGGCCACTTCCTGGCCGGCACGGACCAGGTCACCGGCCTTCACCACCAGGCGCGAATTGTGCGCGTAGCGGGTGACATAGCCATTGCCGTGATCGACGTCGACCACGTTGCCGTAGCCGCCCTTCACGCCGGCAAAGCTGACCACGCCTTCGGCCACGGCCATCACCGGATCACCGACCCTGGCGTGGAAATCCATGCCCTTGTGGGTGGCGGCACCGCGGCCGAACGGGTCGGCGCGGGTGCCGAAGCCGGAGGTCACGTAGCTGTTGCGGATCGGCATGCGCGAAGGCACGGCGTTCTGCTGCAGCTGGTGGTCGAACATCAGCGATTCCATCACCGACAACTGGCGGCCTGAAGCAGCGAAGCGCTGCTCCAGCACCTGTAAGTCGGCGTTGACGTCCTTGACCGGGATGTCGCTGGTCGGGCCGCCGGCGTCGCCGTCACCGAGACCCGGGGTCTCGTTGAAGTCGAACTCGCCGTCTTCCAGCTTGCCCATCTGGGTCAGCCGTTCGCCAAGCGCGTTGAGGCGGGTGGCTTGGGCCTGCAGCTCGCCCAGGCGGGCCGCCAGCGCGTTGACCTGGGTCTGCGCATCGCGCTTGACCTTGGCCAGCTCTGCATCCTGGCGCTCGACCTTGGCCTGCAGCCGGGAATCATTCAGCGCGCTGGCGCCAATGCCGCCGGCAAGGCCGATAATGCAGCCTACCCCGAGCACGCTGCCCAGCAGGGCGCGGGGGCGGTCCTCGAAATAGAACCGCAAACGCGTGATCGGCGACGCCTTGGCCTGTCCTTCACGCGTTTTGATTACGATCTTTTTGAATGCCATCAGTGAGTTTTCATGTCTGAGCCGAAATCCAGCGTTCGCCCCGCGTCAGTGCCGAAACCGGCGCTGGATGCGGTGATGGCGGACAAAAGCGGGAACCCGCTGCGGCGTGCCTTGTGGCTCGACGCGCTGGACCGTCAGTTGCGCCCCCAGTTGCCGCCACCTCTGCGCAGCCGTTGCCGGCTGGCCAATGTGGACGGGGAACACCTCGTTTTTCTCGTCGAGTCCCCGGTCTGGCATGCCAAGGTGCGGCTTGCCGAAGCCCAGTTGCTCGACGCGGCCCGTTCCATCGGGCTGAAGGCCACCAGGGTGACCATCAAGACTGCGTCTCCCACTCCCACGCGCTCCCCAGCGCTCGACAACCGGAATGGACCCCACGCAGTTTCAGCCGCCACGCACAAAGGGCTACGCGACGCCTTGGCTTGCCTGCAGGACGTTCCTTCGAAGCCGAAGAAGCGGTCCTGACGACAACGGAGCATCCGGCTCCGCTCCCCGTCGCTCGTGTCACCACGGCGTGAAACATTTCGGGGGCCGGGTCGCATCCTAGCTGCCATCCGGGGGCCTGTCGTTAGATTGGTGTTAACATTACGTTAAATTCAGGCTTTCGATCCAACAGGTTCACAAAACCGTGACCTCGAGCCGCGCTTGACGGACCTCAAGCACGCTGAATACGCCGCAGCCGCCACGAACGACAACGCCGCCCTCTCGGGCGGCGTTTTTGTCTTCCAATTCAACAACCTGCGGCAATCAGGCGTAGGCCGGAGTGGCGTATTCCACCGGATCCGGGGTCGCCGGCGAGTCGAAGCTGACCCATTCCCAGGCCGTGGCATCGGCCATCAGCGCGCGCACCAGCTTGTTGTTGAGCGCGTGGCCGGACTTGAAGCCCTCGTAGGCCCCCAGCACCTGGCCACCGGCCAGATAGAGGTCGCCGATCGCATCGAGGATCTTGTGGCGCACGAACTCATCGGCGTAGCGCAGGCCGTCTTCATTGAGCACGCGGAACTCGTCCAGCACGATGGCGTTGTCCATCGAACCGCCCAGGCCCAGGTTGCGCTCGCGCATGTATTCCAGGTCGCGCATGAAACCGAAGGTCCGCGCGCGGGAGATTTCCTTGGTGTAGGCCAGCGTCGAGAACTCGATTTCCTGGCGCGACTGCTTGGCCGGGATCATCGGGTGGTCGAACTGGATGGTGAAGCCCAGCTTGTACCCCTCGTACGGGGTGAAGCGGGCCACCTTGTCGCCCTCGGTCACTTCCACGGTCTTCAGCACGCGGATGAAGCGCTTGGGCGCATCCTGTTCCACGATGCCCGCCGACTGCAGCAGGAACACGAACGGGCCGGCCGAACCGTCCATGATCGGCAGCTCGGCCGAGGACAGTTCGACGATGATGTTGTCCACACCCAGCCCGGCCAATGCCGACATCAGGTGTTCGACGGTCTGGATCTTGGCGTCGTTGCAGGTCAGGCCGGTGCACAGGGTCACTTCGGTGACCAGTTCGGCCTTGGCCGGCACTTCCACCACCGGGTCCAGGTCCACGCGGCGGAACACGATGCCATGGTTGACCGGTGCCGGGCGCAGGGTCATGTAGACCTTGTCACCGCTGTGCAGGCCAACGCCGGTGGCGCGGATCGTGTTCTTGAGGGTGCGTTGCTGGATCATGGGGGATGGACCGGAAGTGACACATTAGATTAACACGCACGCTCCCCTACCCTGGCTGAAAGGCCGGCAGGACACACCGGCACGCCAGTAGGACGGGCGTGAAGCAGGGCGGCCGGGCCCATCCTGGCCCGGCGCCCGCGTTTTCAGGACATGGTGGCGCAACCCGGGGAGGACAAGCCCCGGGCTACCCCGCTCAGTCCGCCTGGCGGCGCAGGAAGGCCGGGATGTCCAGGTAATCGTTCGGCAGCTCCGCCGCTGCCGGGGCCGAAGCGGCCGGCGCCGACGGGGTGGAGGCCGCCGCGGTGTCGCTGCTGGCACGACGCAGGCCCAGGCCCATGCCGCCGACGGCCTTGGACACGGCGTCGCCGCCGTTGTCGAAGTCGCCGAACTCCGGCTGGCCGGTGGTCGCATTGCGCACCAGCTTGATCGGTGCACGCTCGCCCGGGCGCTGGGTCTTGCTGGCCGAGACGCGGTTCAGGCCGGTGGCGACCACGGTCACGCGCACTTCGTCCTGCATGTCCGGATCGAGCACGGTGCCGACCACCACGGTGGCGTCTTCGGAAGCGAAGCCATCGATGGTGCGGCCGATCTCGTCGAACTCGGCCATGGTGAAGTCGGCGCCGGCGGTGATGTTGACCAGGATGCCGTTGGCACCGGCCAGGTTCACGTCGTCCAGCAGCGGGTTCTGGATCGCCGATTCGGCGGCGGCCTGCGCGCGGTCATCGCCGCGGGCGGTGCCGGTACCCATCATCGCCAGGCCCATTTCGGACATGACGGTGCGCACGTCGGCGAAGTCGACATTGATCAGGCCCGGACGCACGATCAGGTCGGCGATGCCCTGCACGGCGCCCTGCAGCACGTCGTTGGCGGCACGGAAGGCCTGGATCATGGTCGCGTTGCGGCCCAGCACGGTGATCAGCTTTTCGTTGGGGATGGTGATCAGCGAGTCGCAGTGCTGGCTCAGTTCCTCGATGCCCTTCAGCGCCACCTGCATGCGGCGACGGCCTTCGAACGGGAACGGCTTGGTGACCACGGCCACGGTCAGGATGCCCATTTCCTTGGCCAGCTGGGCCACCACCGGCGCAGCGCCGGTGCCGGTGCCGCCGCCCATGCCGGCGGTGATGAACACCATGTCCGCACCCTGCAGCGCGTCCATGATGCGCTCACGATCTTCCAGCGCGGCCTGGCGGCCGACTTCCGGGTTCGCGCCTGCGCCCAGGCCCTTGGTCACGTTGGTACCCAGCTGCAGCTGCAGCTTGGCACCGCAATTCTTGATGGCCTGCGAGTCGGTGTTGGCGGTGATGAATTCCACGCCATCCACTGCCGAGTTGACCATGTGCGCCACGGCATTGCCGCCGCCGCCGCCCACGCCAACCACCTTGATCACCGCATTGGGTGCCATCTTTTCGATCAGTTCAAAATGCGCCATGTCCGTGTCCTCGTTGTATCCGCTTTGGCTGGCATGGGCATTCGGGCGTCCTGCCCTCCTGCTGCATGCCGGCGTTGCGGCTGTGTGGGTTGTGTGTTGCCGGTGTTGCGTTGTGATGCGGGTACTGCGGGTGTTGCGCCCGGGCGAGGCCCGGTCTTGCGGATTCCGCGTCAGAACTCGCCGCGGAACCAGGTCTTGAGTTTCTTGAACATGCTTCCGGCGCGGCCGGTCGGCAGCGACGGACGCCGCGGATGCTCGATCTGGCTGCCCATCAGCAGCAGGCCTACGCCGGTGGCATGCACCGGGTTGCCGACCACTTCGCCAAGCCCGGTGACGTGCTGCGGAATGCCCACGCGTACCGGCATCTGCAGCATTTCCTCGGCCAGCTCGACCACGCCTTCCATCTTCGAAGCACCACCGGTCAGCACCATGCCGGCGCGCACCAGTTCCTCGAAGCCGGAGCGGCGCAGTTCGGCCTGCACCATCTCGAAGATTTCCTCGTAGCGGCCCTGCACCGCCTGCGCCAGCGAATGGCGCGGCATGCGGCGCGGCGGGCGGTCGCCCACCGACGGCACCTGGATGCTTTCCTCGGCGGTGGCCAGCTGGGCCAGCGCGCAGGCGTAGCGCACCTTGATCTGCTCGGCTTCCGGGGTCGGCGTGCGCAGCATGTGCGCGATGTCGTTGGTCACGTGGTCGCCGGCGATCGGCAGCGAGGCGGTGTGGCAGATCGCGCCCTGCACGAACACCGCGATGTCGGTGGTACCGGCGCCCATGTCGACCAGCACCACGCCCAGCTCGCGCTCATCGGCAGTCAGCACCGCCACGCTGGAGGCCAGCGAGGACAGCACCAGGTCGTCCACCTGCAGGCCGCAGCGCTGCACGCACTTGCTGATGTTGGCCGCGGCCGACTGCGCGCACACCACCAGGTGGGCGTGCACTTCCAGGCGTACGCCGGTCATGCCGACCGGGTTGCGGATGCCTTCCTGCGAATCGTCCAGCACGTACTCGCGCGGAATCGCATGCAGGATCTTCTGGTCGGCCGGGATCGCCACCGCCTTGGCCGCGTCCAGCACGCGATCCAGGTCGCCCCAGGTCACTTCGCCGTCGCGGATCGGCACGATGCCGGGCGAGTTCTTGCACTGCACGTGGTTGCCGGAGATCGAGGCGTACACCGAGCGGATCTCGCAGCCGGCCATCAGCTCGGCTTCTTCCACCGCGCGCTGGATCGACTGCACGGTCGATTCGATATCCACCACCACGCCGCGCTTGAGCCCGCGTGACTCGTGCGAGCCGATGCCGATCACTTCGATCGGGTTGCCCGGCGAATACTCGCCTACCAGCGCCACCACCTTGGAGGTGCCGATGTCCAGGCCAACGATCAGCGATTTGTCACCCTTGCGATTCATGTCCTTTCCTGCGTCCTGCTGGCCGGGGTCGCCGGCGTTTTCGCCGGCGTGGCCGGGGTACCCCAGCTCAGCGTGAAACCATTGGTGTAACGGAGGTCGGCGCGCTCGATCGGCGCGTCCTGGCGGTTGAGCTGCGGCAGCACCTTGACGAAGCGCTGCATGCGCGAGCGCGCGTCGTCACGGCCGACCACCACTTCGGTGCCGTTGCTCAGCACCAGCGACCAGCTGCCACGCGCATCCATCGTCACCCGGCGCACATCGACGCCGGCCGGTGCGAACAATGCACGCGAGTCGCTGTACAGCTTCATCACTTCTTCGGTCTGGCTGTCCGGGCCGTCCAGTTCGGGCAGCGCCAGGTCGGCCAGCTTCTTCGGCGTGGGGAACAACTTGCCCTGCTCGGAGACCAGGCGGTCGTTGCCCCAGCGCGCGAACGGCTTGTGCTCGACCAGGGTCACTTCCAGCACATCCGGCCACTGCTTGCGCACCTGCGCGCTTTCCACCCACGGCAGTTTTTCCAGGGCGTCCTGCGCGTCCTGCAGCTTGACCGCGAAGAAACCGGCATGCGCATACGGCAGCAGCACCTGCTGCAGCTGTTCGGCCGGCACCCGCTTGAACTCACCGTGCACGCGCAGCTTCGCCAGCGGCCAGCGCTCGGCGCCGACCCAGCCATTGACCACGGCCACCACCGGCAGTGCAACCACCGACAGCGCCAACAGCCAGACGAAGATGCGCAGCACCGCGTTCATGCGTGCGGGGCCTCCAGGGTCTGCTCCAGCACGCGCCACACCAGTTCCTCGAAACCGATGCCGGCCTGTGCGGCCGCCTTCGGCACCAGCGAGTGGCTGGTCATGCCCGGTGCGGTGTTCACTTCCAGCAGGAAGAAGCGGCCGCTGGCGCGGTCGCGCATCACGTCCACGCGGCCCCAGCCGCGGCAGCCGGCGGCACGGAACGCGGCCAGCGCGATGCGGCGGATCTCGTCTTCGTCAGCACCGTCCAGGCCCGGGCACAGGTACTGGGTGTCCTCGGCGATGTACTTGGCGTTGTAGTCGTACCACTGGCCCTTGGGCACGATGCGGATCGACGGCAGCGCCACGTCGCCGAGGATGGCCACGGTCAGCTCGTCGCCGACCACCATCTGTTCCATCAGCAGCTGGCCGTCGTAGCGCGCGGCCAGGGCCACCGCCTCGTCCAGGCCAGCGTCGTCGGTGACCCGGCTGATGCCCACGCTGGAGCCTTCATTGGCCGGCTTCACCACCACCGGCAGCCCCAGTCCGGCGGCATTGGCATGCACGTCCTCGGCCGTGACCTTGCGGTACTGCGGGGTCGGCAGGCCCAGCGACAGCCACACCTGCTTGGTGCGGATCTTGTCCATGCTCAGCGCCGAACCCAGCACGTTCGAGCCGGTGTACGGCACGCCGAAGGCGTCCATCAGGCCCTGCACGATGCCATCCTCACCGCCACCGTTGTGGCCGTGCAGGATGTTGAACACGCGGTCGACACCGCCGGCGGCCAGCACCTTGGCCAGCGCCGGGATGCCGTCCACGGCGAACGCATCGATGCCGCGCGCCTGCAGCGCTTCAAGCACGTTGCGGCCGGAGTCCAGCGACACCTCGCGTTCGCTGGAACTGCCACCGAGCAGCACGGCGACGCGGCCGAACACGGCCGGGTCGGTCACGCGCAGCGGCGGGAAGGTCAGCGTGCTCACGCCTCGCCCTCCGCCTTGAACCCTTCCACGGCGATGTGGCTGGCCACGGCGCCGATGTCGCCGGCCCCCATCATCAGCAGCAGGTCACCGTCCTGCAGTACGTCCGGCAGCACGCTGGCCAGTTCGGCCGCCTTGCCCACCACCACCGGCTCGCTGCGGCCGCGCGCACGGATGGCGCGCGCCAGCGCATGCGAATCGGCGCCGGCAATCGGCTCTTCGCCGGCCGGGTAGACCTCGCTCAGCACCAGCGCATCGACGCTGGACAGCACCGCGGCGAACTTGTCGAACTGGTCGCGGGTACGGCTGTAACGGTGCGGCTGGAAGGCCACCACCAGGCGCTTGTCGGCCCAGCCACCGCGGGCGGCGGCGAACACCGCTTCCAGCTCGCTCGGGTGATGGCCGTAGTCGTCGATGATGCGCACCTTGGCACCGCTGGCGGTGGTCACTTCGCCCAGATCGTTGAAGCGACGGCCGACACCGGCGAATGCTTCCAGCGCGCGTGCGATGGCGTCCGGCGCCACGCCCAGCTGCCAGCCCACTGCCGCGGCGGCCAGTGCGTTCAGCACGTTGTGCTTGCCCGGCAGCGCCAGCACCACTTCCTGGCTGGTGCCCTGCGGCAGGCGCAGGGTGAAGCGCATGCGCGACCCTTCCTGCACCACGTTCTCGGCACGCACGTCGGCCTGCGGGCTCATGCCGTAGCTCATCACGTGGCGCGGGGTCTTGGCGGCCAGTGCGGCCACTTCCGGGTCATCGATGCACAGCACCGCCAGGCCGTAGAACGGCAGGCGCTGCAGGAACTCGGCGAACGCCGCCTGCACGCGGGCGAAGTCGTTGCCGTAGTTCTCCAGATGATCGGCATCAATGTTGGTGATGATCGACATCAGCGGGTTCAGGCGCAGGAAGCTGCCATCGCTTTCGTCGGCCTCGGCCACCAGCCACTGGCCACCACCCAGCTTGGCGTTGGCACCGGCGGCCAGCAGCTGGCCACCGATCACGAAGGTCGGGTCCAGGCCACCTTCGCTCAGCACCGCAGCGGTCAGGCTGGTGGTGGTGGTCTTGCCGTGCGTGCCGGCCACGGCGATGCCGCGGCGGAAGCGCATCAGTTCGGCCAGCATCGCCGCACGCGGCATGATCGGAATGCGCTGGCTGCGCGCTTCCATCAGTTCCGGGTTGTCCTCGCGGATGGCGCTGGACACCACCACGCAGTCGGTGCCCAGCACATTGGCCGCCGAGTGGCCGCGCATGATGCGCGCACCCAGGCCGGCCAGGCGGCGGGTCGCGCCGTTGTCGGCATTGTCCGAGCCGGAGACTTCGTAGCCCAGCGTCAGCATCACTTCGGCGATACCGCTCATGCCGGTGCCGCCGATGCCGACGAAATGCACGCGCGGGAAGGCGCGCACCAGGTCGTTGGTGTCGTGCAGGCGACGGATCATGCGCGGCCTCGCGCAGGGCAGGCGCGGTGGCATGCCTTCTTCATACAGCTTCCTCAAGAATGATATCGGCGATGCGCTCGGCGGCATCGACCTTGGCCAGGGCACGCGCGGCTTGCGCCATCTGCATGCGGCGGGCGGGATTTTCGGACAGATCACGCAGCAGTGCGGCAATGCCGTCGGCCAGCGTTCCGTCCTGCTTCAGCAAAACCGCCGCGCCGCGCTCGACCAGGTACTCCGCATTGCGGGTCTGGTGATCGTCGACGGCGGCGGGGAATGGCACCAGCACGCTGCCGACACCGACCGCGCACAGCTCGGCCAGGGTCGACGCGCCGGCGCGGCACACGACCAGATCGGCCCAGGCGAACGCGTCGGCCATGTCGGCGATGAACGGGGTGATTTCAGCCTGCACGCCGGCCTTGGCATACGCCTCGATTGCTTCGGCATGCATCTTCTCGCCACTCTGGTGGCGCACCTGCACCGGCAGGTCCGCGCCCAGCGCGGCAATCGCCTGCGGCACACCGGTGTTGAGTGCACGTGCGCCCTGGCTGCCACCGACCACCAGCACGCGCAGCGGGCCGTGGCGGTCGGCGAAGCGCTGTTCCGGCGGCGCGATGGCGGCGATTTCCGCACGCACCGGGTTGCCGACGAATTCCTCGCGCTGGGCGAAGGTGCCCGGGAAGCCGGTCAGCAGGCGGCGCGCATAGCGCGACAGGATGCGGTTGGTCAGGCCCGGTGCGCGGTTCTGCTCATGCACGATCAGCGGCAGGCCGTGCAGGCGCGTGGCCATGCCACCCGGGCCGGAGGCGAAGCCACCGAAGGCCACCACCGCACGCGGCTGGCGCTTGCGGATGATCATGCCGGCCGCGCGCAGCGCGCGCATCAGCCGCCATGGCGCCGCCAGCAGGGCCAGCTTGCCCTTGCCACGCAGGCCGGTGATCGCCAGCGTGTCGATGGCGATGTCGTGCTGCGGCACCAGGCGGGTTTCCATCGCACCGTCGGCGCCCATCCAGGTGACCGGCACGCCACGCTCGCGCAGCACGCGGGCCACGGCCAGGCCGGGGAAGATGTGGCCACCGGTACCACCGGCCAGGATCATCACCGGGCGTGCAGTGTCGTGGGCTGCGCTCATGACAGCCTCCCGAAGGTCGGTTCGACGCGCGACTGCAGGCGGCTGGTGCCACGCGCAGCGTTCGCCGTCGCTGCAGCCACCGGCTCTGCGCTCATCGGCACATGGGCTGCTGCCGGCGCGACCGGTTCATCCTGCGGCTCGGCAGCCGCGTCGTCGCCGCCACCGATACGCACGGCCTGGCGGCGCTCGGCGCGCTTGAGTTCATAGGACACGCGCAGCAGCAGGCCCATCGCCACGCAGGTCATCAGCACCGACGAACCGCCGGAGGAGATCAGCGGCAGGGTCAGGCCCTTGGTCGGCAGGATGCCCAGGTTCACGCCGATCGAGACGAAGGTCTGCATGCTGATCCACAGGCCGATGCCGAAGGCGATGTAGCCGGAGAAGTGGCGCTTCATTTCCACGCAGCGCATGCCCAGCCAGAAGGTGCGGCCGACCAGCAGTGCATACAGGGCCACGATCACGCAGGTGCCCAGGAAGCCGAATTCCTCGGCGGTGACCGAGAAGATGAAGTCGGTGTGCGCTTCGGGCAGGTAGTACAGCTTCTGCACCGAATTGCCCAGGCCGACGCCGGTCCACTCGCCACGACCCACCGCCATCAGCGCGTTGGACAGCTGGTAGCCGTCACCTTGCTGGTCGGCCCACGGGTCCAGGAAGGAGGTGATGCGGCGCATGCGGTACGGCTCGATGATCGCCAGTGCGCTCATGCCGACCAGGCCGATGATCACCGGCATCGACATGCGCGGCATGTTGACCCCGCCCAGCACCAGCATGCCGGCGGTGATCGCCAGCAGCAGGGTCGAGGAACCGAAGTCCGGCTGCAGCAACAGCAGCACCACCAGCGCACCGGCCACGCCCAGCGGCTTGAGCATCGCCGGCCAGGTCGCGTTGACCTCGTCGCGGAAGCGCACCAGGTAGCTGGACAGCCAGACGATGTACAGCACCTTCACCGCCTCGACCGTCTGGAACTTGGAGATGCCCAGGTTGATCCAGCGGCGCGCGCCGTTGACCGTGCTGCCCAGGCCCGGCGTGAACACTGCCAGCAGCAGCACGAAGCAGCCCAGCAGCAGCATCTGGTTGTACTGCTCGATCGACTTCAGCTCGGTGCGCGCGGCAATCACCGCCAGCACGATGCCGACCGCCAGGAAGATCAGGTGGCGGTTGAGGTAGTAGAACGGGCTGCTCATCAAGGCGATCGAGCTGGACGCCACCATCACCACGCCCACACCGGTGAGCGCGATGATCGCGCCCAGCAGCCACTTGTCGTAGCTGCCTTCGATGGCTTCAAGGCGTGTTGCCTGGCGGGACAGGTCGTTCATCTCAGCGCACCTTCAACGTGGCCAGGCCGATCAGCACGAGCACGACGGAGATGATCCAGAAGCGCACGATCACGCGCGGCTCGGGCCAGCCCTTCAGTTCGAAATGGTGGTGGATCGGCGCCATGCGGAACACGCGCTTGCCGGTCAGCTTGAACGAAGCGACCTGGATCATCACCGACAGCGTTTCGATCACGAACACGCCGCCCATGATCACCAGCACCAGTTCCTGGCGGGTGATCACTGCGATCGTGCCCAGCACCGCGCCCAGCGCCAGCGCGCCGATGTCGCCCATGAAGACCATGGCCGGATAGGTGTTGAACCACAGGAAGCCCAGGCCCGCGCCCGCGATGGCCGCGCAGATGATGACCAGCTCGCCGGCCCCCGGAATCTGCGGGATCTGCAGGTAGTTGGCGAACACCACGTTGCCCGAGGCATAGGCGAACACACCCAGTGCGCAGGCCACCAGCACGGTCGGCATGATCGCCAGGCCGTCCAGGCCGTCGGTCAGGTTCACCGCGTTGGAGAAGCCGACGATCCAGAAGTAGGCGATGGCCACGAAGCCGATGCCGGCCAGCGGCAGCGCCACCGACTTGAACATCGGGATGTAGAAGGTCAGCGCGGCCGGCACGTCGGCCGTATAGAACAGGAACAGGCCCGCAGCCAGGCCGAAGATCGACTGCAGCAGGTACTTCCAGCGCGACTTCAGGCCGTTCGGGTCGCGACGGACGATCTTGATCCAGTCGTCATACCAGCCGATGGCACCGAAGCACAGCATCACCGCCAGCACCAGCCACACGTAGCGGTTGCGCAGGTCGGCCCACATCAGCACCGACAGGGTGATGGTGAGCAGGATCAGCGAACCGCCCATGGTCGGCGTACCGGCCTTGGAGAAATGGGTCTGCGGACCGTCCTTGCGGATCGGCTGGCCGCCCTTGAACTGGGCAAGCTTGCGGATCATCGCCGGGCCGAGCCACAGCGACAGGAACAGGGCCGTCAGCGCGGCAAGGATGGCGCGGAACGTCTGGTAGTTGAACAGCCCGAACAGGCTCTCCAACTGCTGCAACCATCGAGCCAGTTCATACAACATGCGGGGATTCCTCTCCTTGCGCCAGCAGCGCTTTGACAATCGTGTCCATGGCGCTGCCACGGGAACCCTTGACCAGGCAGCGCACGCCGGGGTGCAGCTCGTCCTTCAGCGCCTGCGACAGCGCGTCATGGGTAGTAAAATGACGGCCGCCCTCGCCGAAGGCGGCGGCAGCGGCGGCGCTGAGCGGACCCAGCGCGTACAGGCGCTTGAGACCGGAGGCGCGTGCACGCAGCCCAGCCTGCGCATGCAGCGCCTCGGCATCCGGGCCCAGCTCGCGCATGTCGCCCAGCACCAGCCAGCCCTCTTCCGGGGCAGCGGCCAGGGCATCGATGGCGGCGGCCAGTGAACCCGGGTTGGCGTTGTAGCTGTCATCCACCAGCACCGCGCCGTTGCGCAGCTGGTGGGCGATCTGGCGGCCCGGCACCGGCTGCGCCTCGGCCAGTCCAGCCGCGATCAGCGCCAGATCGACACCGGCAGCCAGCGCCAGGCTGGCCGCGGCCAGCGCATTGCTGACGTTGTGCCGGCCCGGCAGACCCAGCACCACGCGGGCTTCGCCCATCGGCGAAACCAGGGTGAACTGGCTGCCCTGGGCACCGGCGCGGATGTCGCGCGCGGTGATGTCCGCGGTGTGCTCCAGGCCGTAGCGCAGCACACGGCAGCGCGCCGGCGTGCCGACGAAATGCTGTTCGAACCAGCGGCCGTAGGCATCGTCGACGTTGATCACCGCCACGCCATCGGCCGGCAGCGCCGCGTAGATCGCGCCCTTGGTGACGGCTACGCCGAGCAGGCTGCCCATCCGTTCCAGATGGGCCGGTGCGATGTTGTTGACCAGCGCGTAGCGCGGGCGGGCGATATCGGTCAGGTAGGCGATGTCGCCCGGCTTGCCGGCGCCCATTTCGTAGACGGCGTAGTCGGCATCTTCCGGCGCGTCGATCACCGCCAGCGGCAGGCCGATCTCGTTGTTGCGGTTGCCCGGGTTGGCGTAGACCACTTTATGCGCGTGCTGCGCCACCTGCTGCAGGATCGACAGCAGCAGGCTCTTCACGCTGGTCTTGCCATTGCTGCCGGTAATCGCGAACACCTCGGTCTCGCGGTCGCGCTGCATGCCGGTGGCGATCTTCGCCAGCGCCAGCTCGCTGTCGGCCACCAGCACCTGCGGCAGCTCGGTCGGCAGCAGCCGCTCGACCAGCAGGGCACTGGCGCCGCGCGCCAGCGCGTCGGTGGCGAAGTCATGACCGTCGAAACGCTCGCCGCGCAGCGCCACGTACAGGCTGCCCGGGCCGAGGCTGCGGGTGTCGTTGCTGACCGCATCGATGGCCACGTCGTCGCCATGGATCTCGCCGCCGGCCCAGTGTGCGATCAGCGAAAGCAGGGTGCGCTTCATGCGATGCCCTCCCCGGCCTGAGCGGCCAACACTCCGGCCTTGGCAGCCAACGCAGCGGCAGCCACTTCGGTGTCGTCGAAGTCATGACGAACGCCATTGACCTCCTGGTACGGCTCGTGGCCCTTGCCGGCGATCAGGATGATGTCGCCGGCACCGGCACGCTTCACCGCCAGGCCGATCGCGCGCGCGCGGCTGCGCTGCACGGTCACGGCATCGGCATTCTGGAAGCCGGCCAGGATGTCGGCCACGATCACGTCGCCGTCCTCGCCACGCGGGTTGTCGTCGGTGACGATGACCTGGTTGGCAAGACGCTCGGCAATGGCAGCCATCTGCGGCCGCTTGCCGGTATCGCGCTCGCCACCGCAGCCGAACACGCAGAACAGCGCGCCATGCAGGTGGCCGTGCAGGCTGTCCAGCGCCTGTTCCAGCGCGTCCGGGGTATGCGCGTAATCGACCACCACGGTCGGCAGGCCGTCTTCGCCGCCGAGGCGGTTCATGCGGCCACGGATCGGCTGCAGCGCCGACAGCACCTCGGCGATGCGCGGCAGCGGCTGGCCCTGCGCATGCAGGGTGCCGGCCACGGCCAGCAGGTTGTCCACGTTGAAGCGGCCCAGCAGCGGCGACTGCACCGCGGCACGCTGGCCGTCGATGACCAGTTCGAAGGCGATGCCACGGCCGTCCAGCTGCAGCGCTTCGGCGCGCACGCTGGCATCGGTGGCACCGCGCGAGCTCAGGCCGATCGGCTGCACGCCCGCCGGCAGGCCAGCGAACAGCTGGCGACCGAACGCATCATCCAGGTTGACCACTGCCGCCTTCAGGCCCGGGCGATGGAACAGCCGCGCCTTGGCCGCGCCGTAGCTGGCCATGTCGCCGTGGTAGTCCAGATGGTCGCGGGTGAGGTTGGTGAACACCGCCACGTCATAGTGCACGGCATCCACGCGGCCCTGGTCCAGCGCATGCGAGCTGACTTCCATCGCCACCGCACGTGCACCGGCATCGCGCAGCTGCGCCAGCAGCGCGTGCATCTGCAGCACCAGCGGCGTGGTGAACCCGGTCGGTTCAACCGCGCCATAAAGTCCGGCGCCCAACGTGCCGATACTGCCACTGGGCGTTCCGAGCAGGTGCCAGGCCTGGGCCAGCAGCTGCACGGTGGAGGTCTTGCCGTTGGTGCCGGTCACGCCGACCATCGCCATCGCCCGCGACGGCGCGCCATGGAACTGGTCGGCCATCGCACCCATGCGCGCGCGCAGGCCCGGCACGGCGATCGCATCGGCCGGTGCCGGAAGCTCGGCAGGCGCCGGCGGCTCGAACAGGATGGCGCTGGCACCGGCCGCGCGGGCCTGCTCGACAAAGCCCAGGCCATGCGCGCCGAACCCGGCGATGGCAACGAAGGCATTACCGGGGCGCACGGCGCGGCTGTCCAGCACCAGGCCGGTCAGAACGGGGTCATGGCCCGCCAGGGCCACGTCCGGAAGCAACTGCGAAAGCAACATCGAAGGACTCATTGCGTGCCTCCCGTAGCGGGCGGCGTCTGGGCATGCGCGCTCGGCAGCGCAGCATCGAATTCAGCGGCGGCATCCACCGGCAGTGCGGCTTCGGCCGGCGGCGCAGGCAGGATCGAGGCCGAATGGCCGACCTTGCCGGACTGCTGGGCGGCCAGCCACGACTGCAGGTCGTCCAGCGGCACGTCCATCAGGCGCAGGGTGCCTTCCATCACGTTGTGATAGACCGGCGCCGACACCAGGCCGCCGTAGAACTTGCCGGCCTGCGGGTCGTTGATGACGATGACGGTGGCGAAACGCGGGTTGGTGGCCGGCACCACGCCGGCGAACAGCGCGTTGTAGTGGCCGCGCTCGTAACCGCCGGGGCCGGCCTTGCGCGCGGTACCGGTCTTGCCGGCCACGCGGTAGCCCAGCACCGCCGCCTGCTTGGCGCCGCCCTGGGTCACCACCGTTTCCATCATCGCCACCACCTGCTTGGCGACGTTCTCGTCGATGATCTGCTGGCCTTCGTTGCGCTGGCCCTTGACGAAGGTCGGCGCGATCAGGCGACCGCCGTTGGCCAGCGCCGAGTAGGCGGTGGCGATCTGCAGCGGGGTGACGTTCAGGCCGTAGCCGTAGGACATCGTGGTCTTGGTGGTGCCCGACCAGCGCGCCGGGCGCAGCACCACGCCACCGGATTCACCCGGGAAACCGCTGTGCGGCACCGAGCCATAACCGAAGCGGCGCACGCCGTCGTAGAACACCTGGTCCGGCATCTTCGCCGCGACCTTGGCCGCACCCACGTTCGAACTGCGGGTGATCACGCCGGTCACGTTCAGCACGCCGTTGTTGCGCGGCACGTCGCGGATGGTGAAGCGGCCCAGGGTCATGTAACCCGGGTTGGTGTCGATGATGGTGTCCTTGGTCACCGCACCGGCCTGCAGCGCGGTGGCGATGGTCAGCGGCTTCATCGTCGAACCCGGCTCGACCAGATCGGTCACCGCACGGTTGCGGCGCGCATCGGGCAGCGCGCCGGTCAGCGAATTCGGGTTGTAGGTCGGCAGGTTGACCATGGCCAGGATCTCGCCGGTGGTCACGTCCATGATCACCATCGAACCGCCGGCCGCCTTGTTGGCCACCAGCGCGTTGCGCAGCTCCTTGAAGGCCAGGTACTGGATGCGGCGGTCGATGCTGAGGGTCAGGTCCTTGCCCGGTTCGGCGGCGCGCAGCAGATCGCTCTCGACGGTCTCGCCCTTGCGGTTGCGGATCACCCGCTTGGCGCCGGCCTTGCCGCGCAGCCATTCGTCGAACGCCAGCTCCAGGCCTTCCTGGCCGCGGTCGTCGATGTTGGTGAAGCCCAGCACGTGCGCCATCGCCTCACCCTGCGGGTAGAAGCGGCGGAACTCGCGCTGCGCGGCCACGCCCGGAATCTTCAGCGCGACCACTTTCTCTGCCTCGTCCGGATTGATCCGGCGGCGCAGGTACATGAATTCCTTGTCCGACTTCTGCGACAGGCGGCTGCTCAACTCATCCACCGACATGCCGACCGCCTGGGCCAGCTCCGGGATGCGCTCGGGCGAACGCAGCAGGTCCTGCGGGTTGACCCAGATCGAGGCAACCGGCGTGGACACCGCCAGCGGCTCGCCGTTGCGGTCGGTGATCATGCCGCGCGAGGTCTTGATCGGCAGCTCGCGCAGGTAACGGGCCTCGCCCTGGCGCTGGTAGAAGTCGCTGTTGATGATCTGCACGTAGGCGGCACGACCGACCAGCGACACCGAACACAGGCCCAAGGCCAGCGCGACCCAGCGCAGGCGCTGGCGCAGGTTGAAGGCGTTGCGCGGGCGGTTGCGGCCGGTCTTGCTCATGGCCGCACCACCACGATGTCGGCGGCCTCGGGGAACTTCATGCCGAGCTTCTCGCGGGCGATGCGATCGACACGATTGGCTTCGGCCAGGGTGGCCTGTTCCAGCTGCAGGCGGCCGAACTCCAGGTTGATGTCATCGCGCTTGCGCTCGGCGCGCGACAGCTCGATGAACGTCTGCCGATGACGGTGACGCACGAACACGACGCCGATCGCCGAGGCCACGGTCGAGGCCAACAGGATGATCAGCAGCAGCCGGCTCATGCATCGGCCTCCCGCTTCTGGGCCACGCGCAGCACGGCGCTGCGGGCACGCGGGTTGGCCGCCAGCTCTTCGTCGGTGGCCTTGATGGCGCCGCCGATCAGATCCAGGGTGGGCACGAACACCTCCGCCTCGGGCAGGCGGCGGTTGGCCGGCGGCGCCTTGGCCAGTCGGTTCATGTACTGCTTGACGATGCGGTCTTCCAGCGAATGGAAGCTGATGATCGCCAGGCGGCCGCCGGGCTTGAGCCGTTCCACCGCCGCATCGAGGCCGGCTTCCAGATCGGCCAGCTCGCGGTTGATGTGGATGCGGATGGCCTGGAAGCTGCGCGTGGCCGGGTGGATCTTGTCCTTTCCACGTGGCATCACCGAGGCGATCAGCTCGGCCAGTTCGGCGGTGCGGGTGAACGGCTGCTTCTCGCGGCGGGCCACGATGGCACGCGCGATGCGGCGGCTCTGGCGCTCTTCGCCGTAGGTCCACAGCACATCGGCGATCTCGCGGTCTTCGACGCGGTTGATCCACTGCGCGGCGCTTTCGCCGCTGTCCGGGTCCATGCGCATGTCCAGCGGGCCGTCCTTGCCGAAGCTGAAGCCACGCTCGGCCACGTCCAGCTGCGGCGACGACACGCCCAGGTCGAACAGCACGCCGTCCAGGCCGTCGGCCGTCGCATCCCACTGCAGCAGCTGGGCGAAGCTGCCACGGAAGATGGACACGCGCGGGTCCGGCGCGAAATCGCGCTCGGCAACGGCGATGGCTTCCGGATCCTTGTCCATGACCAGCAGGCGCCCCTCGGGACCCAACTGGGTGAGCACGCCACGTGCATGACCGCCACGACCGAACGTGCCATCCAGATAACGTCCGTTTTCGATCACCCTCAGGCCTTCAAGGACCTGGGTGTACAGGACCGGCAGGTGCACCGCCGGCGACTGCGACACCGGAAGGTGACCGGTCTGCGCTTCTGGGCGCATCCGGGCACCCCGGCTCACAACTTCAGGTCGAGCAACCCATCACCCAGATCCTCGTCAGACAACGTCTGCTGGATCAGGGCCCGATGCGCCTGCTCGCTCCACAATTCGAACTTGTCGCCCATACCGAGCAATACCGCCTTCTTCTCAATGCCCACCGCACCGCGGTGGCTGGCGGGGATGCTGATGCGACCGTTGCCGTCCAGCTCCAGATGGGCGGCCGAGCCGACCAGCTTCTGCTGCAACAGGCGCACGACGCGCTGGGTGTTGGGCTTGGACATCACATCGTCGCGGACCCGCTCCCATTCCGACTCTGCGTACAGCCACAGGCAGCCGGCTTCGAACGGGTTGTAGGTCAGTACGAGACGGTTGTTGCTGGCGCGCGCGACGAGGTCGCGGTAAGCGGTGGGAACCGCCATGCGCCCTTTATCGTCAACTGTGATGGCCGTCTCGCCCTGGAACACGACGCGTGCACCTATCCTTCGCCCGGTGAAACATTGAACCACGAAAACCCACAAAACACCCGGATTTCCCTCTGATGCCCACCTTAGCAGCGGGCCGAGGGTTGTCAACAACTTTTCCGCAGGGAAATCGCCAGCCGCATCAATGGCTTGCAACAACCTTTAGAGAATTGTTCAAGGCTTATCCACAAGTTGCTGATCCGTCTCAATTTTTGAGATTGAACGGAAGTTCAGGGGTGTGGACAGGGCGTGAAACATCGGCCGCGCATTCATCCAGAGCGGGCCAAAAACGGCGCCGGACTGCGCAAACCGTGCACAATGACGCCATGTGCCTGCTCGCTCTTGGCTGGATGCACCACCCGCGCTGGCGGCTGGTGATGACCGGCAACCGTGATGAGTTCCACGCCCGCCCGACGGCGGCGCTGGCCCCCTGGCAAGATGAGACCTCCGTCATCGGCGGACGCGACCTGCGCTCCGGTGGCGGCTGGGCCGGGGTGGGTGCCTCGGGCCGGATGGCGGTGGTCACCAATGTCCGCGATCCGCTGGCCGCCCAGACCGGTCCGTCGCGCGGCGCGCTGGTGGCCGACTTCCTGCGCGGCCGCGACCCGGCCGCCGTGCACATCGACCGCCTGGCGGCCGTGGCCGGGGCCTATGCCCCGTTCAACCTGCTGCTGGCCGACGGCGACAGCCTGGAGTACCTGGGCAACCACCCGGCCGAGCGCCAGACCCTCGGCCCCGGCGTGCACGGCATGTCCAACGGCGCGCTGGACGCGCCCTGGCCGAAGACCCGGCGGCTGATGGCGGCCCTGTCGGCCTGGCTGCAGGCCGGCGATGGCGAGCTGGCCCCGCTGTGGACCGCGCTGGCCGACGAACACCGCCCCGCCGACGGCGAGCTGCCCGATACCGGCATCGGCCTGGAACGCGAACGCTGGCTGAGCCCGGCCTTCATCCGTGGCGACGACTACGGCACCCGCGCCAGCACCGTGCTGTTGATCGATGCCGACGGCCACGGCGAGATCCACGAGCGCCGTTTCGGCCCGCAGGGCGTCGCACTCGGCCAGAGTCGCGTCGACTTCTGACCCTGTACCTGTTTTCTGTGTCTATAAATGTCTGCCTGCACGCCACACGATGACTGGGCGCGGTCCTGCCGCACACCCGACCGATCCACAGGGAGTCTTCGATGCGTCGTGTTCTTGTTCTTGCTGCCACCCACCTGCTCACCCTCGGCCTCGGCTTTGGCCTGGGCGTCTACCTGCTGCCGATCCTGATCGCCCCGGACGATCCGCCTGCCGCGCAGGTGCAGGACGCCATGGGCAAGGCCGCCTACCACACCACCTTCCGGCGCGAACTCAAGGGCAGCGATGCGGTGCACTGGGCCGAAGGCAAGGTGAGCGTCAGCCCCACCCAAGTGGCCTTCGACGGCAAGATGGGGCCGGGGCCGGACTACAAGGTCTACCTGGTGCACGGGTTCGTCGACAACAAGGCCGACTTCCTGAAGGTCAAGGCACAGTCCCGGCGCATCGGCGAGGTGAAGACCTTCAACCGTTTCCTGGTCGATGTACCTGATGACGTCAACGTGGACGACTACACCACGGTCGTGGTGTGGTGCGAGCGCTTCTCGCAGTTCATTTCAGCCGGGCAGTACCGCACGCCGGGCTGAGGCCGGACATCATCCCGGTAGTGCCGGCCGCTGGCCGGCAACAGCACGATGCGTCTGCTGGTGAGGAGGTTGCCGGCCAGCGGCCGGCACTACCGATGCGCGGTTCATGCATATAGAAGAAGGAGGCGGAGCCGGCCGATAAGCCGGGTTCTGTCGTGGACAGTCATTCCTCTAGGCGTTACGTCACCGCAACGCTCAAGCAACCTACCCGGATCCAACGCGGGCCGCGCCAAAGGATCCCTATTTGGTCTTGCTCCAGGTGGGGTTTGCCGTGCCGGTCTGTTGCCAGACTCGCGGTGCGCTCTTACCGCACCATTTCACCCTTACCGGCCTTCCGAAGAAGACGTAGGCGGTATCTTTCTGTTGCACTTTCCGTCGGCTTTCGCCGCCCAGGCGTTACCTGGCACCTTGCCCTATGGAGCCCGGACTTTCCTCGGCACCCCCGAAGGGATGACGCGACTGTCTGGCCGGCTCCGCCAGCGCGCATTCTAGCGCAAATGCCAACACCACCGCGCGCCACCCTTCCGATTCAGCTGCCTGCGCACTTCGGTCCGCACGATCCACCGGCAACAGGCCTTGATGTTCCTTTTTGTCGGTCGATATTCAAAACTACCGACATTATGGAACAATGCCAACATGACCGCTGCCGAGGCCAAGGCCCGAAAACTGCTGCGGCGTGCAGGCAGCCTGCGCGCCCGCGAACTGGTGGCCGCAGGCATCGCCCGCGTCCAGCTGTCCCGTCTGGTCGAGGCCGGCGCGCTGATCCGGTTGTCGCGCGGCGTCTACGCGCTGCCGGGCAGCAACAACGGCGAGGCCGATGAAGGGCTGCGGATCATTGCAGAGCGCATGCCGAAGGTCCGCCTCTGCCTGTTGAGCGCCCTGCGTCTGCATGGCCTGACCACCCAGGCACCGTTTGAACTGTGGGTGGCCATCGGCAACAGCGACCGCCCGCCCCGGATCGACTGGCCGCCGCTACGCGTGGTGCGCATGTCGGCAACGACCCTCCAGGCGGGGCTGGAAGAGCGCCGTGTAGGCACACGCCGCATATACGTCAGCAACGTTGCGAAAACCGTCGCCGACTGCTTCAAATTCCGCAATCTGGTGGGTCTCGATGTCGCTATCGAGGCCCTGCGTGACGCGCTTGGCAACCGCGCCACCACCCCGGATGCGTTGATGAAATATGCACGGCTCTCCCGCGTTGCCAGACTGATGAGACCGTATCTCGATGCCCTGGCGTGACCCCCTCTTCCCTGCTTCCTCTTCCCCACCGCGTGGCCTCGATCCGGCAGCGACTGCTCGATCACGCGCGCACCCGCGGCGACGACTTCCAGTTCGTGCTGGACAGGTTCGCCGTTGAACGCCTGCTCTACCGACTCTCTACCTCCACGTTCCGCGACCAGTTCCTGCTGAAAGGCGCCATGCTGTTCGCGGCGTGGTTCGATGCGCCGCACCGGCCCACACGGGATGCCGATTTCCTGGGATTCGGAAGCGCTGAGCCACGCCACCTGCTGCACATCACGCGCTCGCTCTGCGCAATGCCGGGTAACGACGGGCTCCGCTTCGATCCAGAGAGCATCACCCTCGACGCCACGCGAGAAGAGGCGGCATACGAGGGCCTGCGCATGCGTCTGGTGGCCTATCTGGGCCGTGCACGCTGCCATGTGCAGTGGGACATCGGGTTTGGCGACGCGGTGATCACCCCACCGCCGGAAATCATCTATCCGGTCATGCTGGATGAACTTCCCGCCCCCTGCCTACGTGTCTATCCGCGCGAAACGGTGTTCGCCGAGAAGCTGGAGGCCATTGCCGCGCTGGGTATTGCCAACAGCAGGATGAAGGACTTTTTCGACCTGCTGGCGCTGGTACGCGAAGACGCCATGGATCGCGCCAGCCTCGCAGCCGCCATAGAGGCGACGTTTGATCGACGCGGCACCCCTGCGCCGCCACCTCCACCCTATGGGCTGACCCAGGCATTCGCCGCAGATACCCAGAAGCAGGCTCAGTGGCGCGCGTTCCTGCGCAGGAACCGCCTGCCCGCACCAGACCTTTCCACGGTGCTGACCGAGATTGCCGACTATCTGGACACCCTCGACACAGCCGTAAAGCCCTGACGCCGCAAGGCCCGGCGCTATCGGTTCCGCCCGGGTGGGTGCAGACCTGGGCGCGGCCCGTCCATCCACGCATGGCGTGGATCTACCGATGCCGCTGCTCCGGTGGGTGCGGATTCTGCCCTGGTGGGTGCGGATTCCGCTCTGGTGGGTGCGGACCTTGGTCCGCACGATCCCTCAACTGCCGTACAACGCCTTGCGCGGTGCGCCGGTCAATTCGGCGGCCAGCTTGGCGGCCGTCGACGGCGGCAGGTGCTCGCTCAGCTTGGCGTACACGCGGCGGCCATGCGCCAGCTGCGCCTCCTCGTCATCGCCAGCGCCCTGCACCATCACCACGAACTCGCCCTTGCGCTGGTTCTCGTCGCCTTCCACCTTCGCCAGCAGACCGGCCAGGTCGCCATCCAGCACGGTCTCGAACAGCTTGGTCAGCTCGCGCGCCAGCACCGCCGGGCGCTCGCCGCCGAAGATCGCGGCCATGTCGGCCAGCGACTCGGCGATGCGGTGCGAGGATTCGTAGAACACCATCGTGCGCACTTCACCGGCCAGCAACTGCAGGCGGTCACGGCGTCCGCTGGCCTTGGCCGGCAGGAAGCCCTCGAAGCTGAAGCGGTCGCTGGGCAGCCCGGCCACGCTGAGCGCGGCGATGGCGGCGCAGGCGCCCGGAATCGGGCTGACCTTGATGCCGGCCGCGCGCGCGGCACGCACCAGGCGGAAACCGGGGTCGCTGACCAGCGGCGTACCGGCATCGCTCACCAGCGCCAGCGATTCACCGGCCTGCAACCGCGACACCAGGCGCTGCGACAACGCTTCCTCGTTGTGCTCGTGCAGCGCCACCAGCGGCTGCTGGATGCCGAAATGGGACAGCAGCTGGCCGCTGCGGCGGGTGTCCTCGGCACAGATGGCGGCCACCGAACGCAGCACCTCCTGCGCGCGCGGGCTCAGATCGGCCAGGTTGCCGATCGGGGTGGCGACGACGTACAGGGTTGGCACACTCATTTCAGCGGTACTCACGGGGCAAGGGTAGAATCGTAGCGTGTACCCGGCCACGGCCGCTGCCCTCATCGCATGGACCTGATCATGAACAAGCCCGCCGCACGGATCTCCGCCCTGTCGTTGTCGCTGATGCTGCTGGCCGGTTGTGCCACCACCAGCCTGACCAGCACGCCCGATTCGCCGGCCCAGAGCCAGGCGCTGGCGCTGATCGAACAGGGCAAGCCGCGCGACGCCGCGTTGCAGCTGGAAGGCCTGGCCGCCACCCTGCGTGGGGGTGCCCGCAGCAACGCCCTGGCCGACGCGGCTTGGGCCTGGCACCTGGCCGGTGACAGCACCCGCGCGCGCAGCCTGCTGGGCCAGCTGACCGCCCGCCAGCTGTCCGGCGCCAGCCTGCAGCGCTACCAGCTGACCGGCGCCGAGCTGGCCCTGGCCGACAAGCAACCGGCGCAGGCGCTGGCACTGCTGAAGGATCATGCCGACAGCGTTGCGGTCGGCCTGCGCACCCGCTGGCTGCTGGCACGCGCCCAGGCACTGCAGGGCACCGGTGATGCCTTCGGTGCCGCCGCCGAACGTGCCCGCGCCCATGCCAGCCTGACCGGCAGCGCCCGCAGCGACAACCAGGCGGCCATCGCCGGCCTGCTCGGCACCCTCGACGACGCCACCCTGCGCAGCCGTGCCGCCGCGTTGCCGGCCAACGACCCGCTGTACAACTTCGCCGGCCGTGCGCTGATCGCGCGCGGCCTGCCGCTGCCGCGCCCGTTCGATCGCGATGGCGCGGCCCAGTTCGATACCAGCAAGCGCCCGCCGGCGCTGAGCGATGGCTACCGCCCGCCGGTCAAGCTGGCCGTGCTGCTGCCGCTCAGCGGCCGTCTGGCCACCGCCGCGCAGCCGGTGCGTGATGGCCTGCTGGCCGCCTACTACGGCGAGACCCGCCGTCGCCCGGACATCAACTTCATCGACACCGCCGGCACCCCGGCCGGTGCACTGGCCGCGTATGACAAGGCCGTCGCCTCCGGTGCCGACTTCGTGGTCGGCCCGCTGGGCCGCGACGAAGTGGACGCGGTGTACGGCCGCCAGCAGCTGCAGGTGCCGGTGCTGGCGCTGAACCGCGGCAAGGATGCACCGCCGGCCGGCAGCGCCGGTTTCTCGCTGGCCCCGGAAGACGACGGCATCGTGGCCGCCGAATACCTGCGTGGCCGCGAGCGTGGCAAGGCACTGGTGATCAACAGCGCCGACGACACCGGCCGCCGTGCCGCCGCCGCCTTCGCGCAGCGCTTCGCCCAGCGTGGCGGCCAGGTGGTGGCCACGATCGGCGTGACCGATGCGGTCGGTGATGTGGGCGCGCAGGTGCGCAATGCCGGCCAGGTCGATGCCGTGTTCCTGGCCGTGCGTGCCCCGCAGGCGCGCCTGCTGGCGCCGCAGCTGGCACTGGCCGGTGCCGGTGGCGCCACCCGTGTCGGCACTTCGCAGCTGACTGTCGGCAGCGGCAAGGTGGAAGAAGACGTGGCGCTGGACGGCATCGTCTACCCGAACGAAGCCTGGAACGTGCGCAGCGTGTCCGGCCTGCCGTCGGCCAGCCAGGTGGCCAGCACCCTGCCCAGCGCACGCGGCGCGGCCGGCCGCCTGTTCGCCTTCGGCGCCGACGCCTGGAAGATCACTGCCTACCTGGACAAGCTGTCCAACGAAGGCGGCCTGGACGGCGCCACCGGCACGCTGTTCCTGGACAGCAACGGCAACATCCTGCGCCAGCCGGCGTGGTCCACCTTCAATGGCGGCCGGCCGATGCCGATCGTCGGTGGTCGCTGAGCGCAGCCAACGTGGCTCGGCGGTGGAAGCCGCCGCCGAGCAGCATCTGCAACAGGCCGGGCTGCAGCCACGTGCACGCAACGTGCGCTATCGCGGCGGCGAACTGGACCTGGTGATGGACGACGCCGGCACCGTGGTGTTCGTGGAAGTGCGGTACCGCGCGCGTTCGGACTTCGGTGGCGGCGCCGCGTCGGTGGATGCGCGCAAGTGCCGGCGCCTGGCGCATGCCGCGCAGCTGTTCCTGCAGGACAACCCGGCGCTGGCCAATGCGCCTTGCCGCTTCGATGTGGTCGAAGCCAGTGGCGAACCGCCGCAGCTGCACTGGCTGCGTGATGCGTTCCGGCTGGATGACTGCTGATGGGCACCACCTGCTCTGGTAGAGGCCGACCTTGGTCGGCGCTTCTGTGCCAACCAAGGTTGGCACCTACCAAGAGCGCGCAGCCCGACGGAGGCCGACCGTGGTCCGCACCCACCTGCTCTGGTAGAGGCCGACCTTGGTCGGCGCTTCTGTGCCAACCAAGGTTGGCACCTACCAAGAGCGCGCAGCCCGGCGGAGGCCGGCCTTGGTCCGCGCCCACATGCTCTTGTAGTGGCCGACCTTGGTCGGCGCTTCTGTGCCAACCAAGGTTGGCACCTACCAAGAGCGCGCAGCCCGGTAGCAGCCGACCTTGGTCGGCGCCCACCCGCTCTGGTAGTGGCCGACCTTGGTCGGCGCTTCCGTTCCAACCAAGGTTGGCACCTACCCAAGCGCGCATCCCCGTTGATACCCCTGCTTCCCCGCGAGATCCGTCATGAGTACCGCACTGCCCGCCGCACTGGTTGCCGAAGTGTCCGCCCTGCTGGGCGCGGAGGGCTGGCGCATGGACGACAGCGCGCTGGAAGCGAACGCGCAGGACAACTCATGGCGCCACCAGCGCCCCGCGGCCGTGGCGCTGCCCGCCGATGTGGAGCAGGTGCAGGCGCTGGTGCGTGCCTGCCACGCGCATGGCATCGCGCTGGTCGCACGCGGCGCAGGCACCGGCACCACGGGTGCGGCGGTGCCACTGCCGGGCAGCATCGTGCTGTCGTTCACCCGCATGGACCGCATTCTTGAAATCCGCGCCGGTGACCGCTGCGCGGTGGTGCAGCCGGGTGTGTTGAACGGCACACTGCAGCAGGCGCTGGCACCGCACGGCCTGTTCTGGGCGCCGGACCCGTCCAGCGCGGACATCTGCAGCGTGGGCGGCAACCTGGCCTGCAATGCCGGCGGCCCGCGCGCGGTGAAGTACGGCACCAGCCGCGACAACGTGCTGGGCCTGGTGGCGGTCACCGGCACCGGCGAGGTGATCCGCTGCGGCGGCGCCTACACCAAGGATTCCACCGGCTATGACCTCACCCATCTGCTGGTGGGCAGCGAAGGCACGCTGGCACTGATCGTGGAAGCCACCTTGAAGCTGACGCCGCTGCCGGTCAGCCAGGCCGGCCTGCGCGTGCTGTACCGCGATGCAGACGCTGCCGCCGCCGCAGTATCGCGTCTGATGTCGCAGCCGGTCGTGCCCACGCGCCTGGAGTTCATGGACGCACGCAGCCTTGAACTGCTGCGCCTCAACGGCGCCGACGTGCCCGAGGCCGGCGCGATGCTGCTGGTCGAAGCCGATGGCGACCACGACACCCTGCCCTACCTGCTGCAGGCACTGGCCAGCGCCGCTGAAGGCGACGGCATGATCGCGCTGGACGTGGCGATGGAAGGCCGCGCGCGTGACCAGCTGTGGGCCGCTCGCAAAGCCCTGTCGCCGGCACTGCGCAGCGTCGCCCCGGGCAAGATCAACGAAGACGTGGTGGTGCCGGTGTCGCGCATTCCCGATCTGGTAGCGGGCGTGCAGGCACTGGCACGCGACTACACGCTCACCATCGTCACCTTCGGCCATGCCGGCAACGGCAACCTGCACGTCAACATCCTCTACCACCCGGACGACGCCGCCGAGAACGCCCGTGCACACGCCGCACTGCCGAAGATCTTCGAACTGACGCTGGCGCTGGGTGGCACGCTCTCCGGCGAGCATGGCATCGGCTTGGCCAAGCGCGATTTCATGGCCAAGGCCTTCAGCGCGGAAACGCTGGCAACGATGCGCGCGATCAAGGCCGCGCTGGACCCGGATGGCATCCTCAACCCGGGCAAGGTGCTGCCGCCGGCCTGAGGACGTGCAACGCTTTTGTAGAGTCGAGCCATGCTCGACTGCCTTTGCGCCAGGCGTAGAGTCGAGCGCGCGTGGTGGGGCCAGAGCCCATTGCATCCGCAACGGGATCTGACCCCAACCCGCTCACTTACCAGGCCAGGCGCACACCCACCTGCCCGCCCACATCGCGGTAGCCGTGGTCACCACGCTGCATGCTCAGGCCACCCCACGCCCCCAGGCGCTGGCTGATCTTCAACTCGGCACCGGCCTGCACCTCATAGCGGTTGCGCGGCAGATCGGTCCGCAGCGTTTCACCGCGGAAGTCGATGGCATTGCGGCCACTGCTGCGCAACCAGTTCACCCCCAGGTACGGCTGCACCAGCGTGCCCATGCCTGCGCGCTGGCCGAACGCGCGCACACCCACGCGTCCGGCCAGCCCGCCTGCCTCTGCGCCATCCACCACCGTGCCGTTGCGTTCCACGTGTCGATCGCCGCTGTAGCCGGTATAGGTCAGCTGCATCTGCGGCTGCACATACACGTTGCTGGATGCACCCTGCCACACGTTGAAGGTGTAGCCGCCTTCCAGCGATGCACTGCGCGTGCGCGAATCGTAGCTTTCGCGGTCCAACGCAACGCCCTGCACACGGTTGCTGAAACGCGCGTACTGCAGTTGTGCGTCCACATACGCGCCTTCGCTGCCATCGGCCTGCTGAAGCCAGGTGCCATACACGCCCACCGCCGTGCCGCGCACGCGACCCTTGGCGCTGTAACCGGTCAGGTCAGAGACCACCGTATTGTCCGCACGGCCGCTGCCCAGCATCACCCCCAGCGCTGCATTGCCGCGCCGCCACACATCGGTGCCGATCTGCATCACCGAGGTATTTCCATCCACAGACAGCTGCCCGCCCACCGCAGTGAAATCGGCATTGCTGCGGGCCACGCGCGCCCAGGCAGCACGTTCCTCGCCCATCGCCACCGCACCCATGCGATCACTCAAGCGGTGCGCGAACATGTTCACCGCCGCCGACTGATTGGCCAGATAGGCGCCCGCTTCCGGGCGCAGCACCGGCGGCGGGGTGATCGGGTCTACCGGATCGATCGGGTCGATGGGATCCACCGGGTCCGGGTCCGGGCCGGGGTCCACCACGCAGCCCGGCGCGTTCGGATCCTCTTCGCAGACATCAAACCACTGCGAACGCAGGTACCAGTTGCCATCGTTCGGGTCCAGCAGGCCACCCTTGAACAGGAAGTATTCGTAGGCACCGCCCACGGCGCGGCCAGCCAGCGAATAGTCCGCCAGCGACGCACCGTCGATGCGGATCAACGGAATGCCGTCGAAGGTGGCTGCACCCACGCCGCCGATGTTGTTCACCACGATGGATGCATCACCACTGGCATCACCGCGCACGTGCAGGCGATCGATGTCCGAGGTATCACCGGCCAGCGCACCATTGAACAGGAAGGTGGCGCCTTCGCTGTGCAGGTCGCCGTCCACCGTCAACACATTGAATCGACCGCTGCCATCAGACAACGCGACCTGGCTGTTGCGCACTGCCAGATCCTGCACGGTGGCATTGCCATTGAGTACCCACTGGCTGCCGCCATCCAGCGCCATGCCCTGCACAAGATGGGACGCACCAAACCAACCCGCGTTGTTGGTCAACTGCACGTGCACTTCTGACTGCGGCACCAGGCCGGCATCTTCGTCCTCGGGGGTGATCACAATGTCGCCGATCATCAACGCGCCGCTGTCCAGCTTCACATCAAAGCGCCCGGCCACGGCCGCATCCAGCGCCAGTGCAATGCCATTGCCGCCGGATACCACTGCGCCATTGGCCAGGTTCAGGCCGGGGTCGCGGCTGCTGCGTACCCAGATGCCGCCGTGCTTCTCGCTGACCAGCGCACCGCCATCGATCTGCAGCCTGCCCCCGTCAACAATGGCCGCCGCCCAGGCACCCTCACCCTCGGTAATCACGTGGGTATTGGTCAGGTTCATCTCCCCGCGTCCATCGGCCAGCACACCGTGGGCCTTCTCACCGCGTGTGCGCAGCACGCTGTCGGCCAGGTGCACAGTGCCGCCCTTGCGTGCCGTAGCGCCGTAAGCGCTCTCACCCTCGGTCAGAACATCAATGTGCGATGCCGTGATGCTGGGCGTGGTGATGTTGTCCCCGAAGGTGTGCAGCGCATGGGCATTCATGCCCGTGGTATGCAGCCGGGTCTGGCTCAGTGTGGCGTCACCGTGATACACGGCCACGGCGGGGTTGTGGTCGCCACCGGTGGTGATCGCTGACGCATGCACGGTCGCCTTGCTGTTTCCCAGCACCGATACGCCCACGCCATTGCGCACAACAATGCTCGAACTCTCGATGTTGGCCTCACCATCTTCCATTCCCAGATCGATACCGCTCTTCTCAGCCTCGAGCTGGCTGTTGCGCATGTCCAGGTACGATCCCTTGCGAAGCCCGACGCCCCACGTTCCGTCCATCACTACGCCGTCCAGCAGCAGCGATCCGCCACCACCCGTGGCGAAGCTGATGACGCTTCCGTTTGCGCCCGCCGTATGGATACGGCCGCCCCGGAACTCAACATCGCCACCCACATACAGGCCCGCGCCTGCGCGCTCGTGGGTCAGGTTGACATCCACATTCTCCAGCAGAAGCTGGCTGCCCAGGCCACTGGAAACGCCCGACGCACCGGCACCGGTTCCGTTGATCTGCACGTCGCGCAGCGTCGCCCGCGCGTTGCCGCCATACTCCAGCATCACCGCGTTGCCGGAAGTGTTCTGTTCAAAGCGCACCCGCTCGATCAGTGCACTGCCGTCGCTGACGACCAAGCCACTGGCTTGATTATGCGTCTCGACCACGCTGTCGCGAAGCTGCACATCGCCGCCGCGCACCGACACCCCGTGCCCCAGCCCACCACGGGTAATGATGTGGACATTGCTGGCCTCCAGCGTTCCGCCTTCAATGCCGATACCAAAACTGGCCTGGCCCTCCGTTTCAATACGTGTACCAGTCAACGTTGCGGCGCCGCCACCGGCAATCGAAACACCAGCGGCACCGTAACCCGTGGTGACGATGCTGCCGCCGGTCAGAGCGACATGGCTGCCCGCCCCCTCTACACGTACGGCCGCCGCACGCATGCCCTCGGTACGCAGGTTCACCTCGCCCGCAGGCACGATCGTGCCACCGTTGAGCGCGTGGAAGGCATAGCCGGCAGGATTTCCCGGCTCGACCGGATCAGTGGTCGTGTAATCCCCTGCGGCTGGGATCTGGTCATCACCATCGGCAACGACCTGCTGCGCGAGCGCAGGCAACGCTGGAAAGAGAAGCATGGACAGCGCAATGGACAGTGCTCGGCGCGGTGGAAGGGATGCATGCATGGTGTATCTCCTGGTAACTGCCGCACATGCTCCATGTGCGGCTTCCAGGCAGATATCGAATCTCTTGCAGACAGGGTGCGACCTGCGGTCGCAGTCGTAACTGATGGATGAACCGCGCGCAGGGTCAAGCGAGCTTTACAACTAGTTGCATGGGACGGACAGAGCCCTTCGCGGAAACTGCAGGCCAATCGAGACACATGACTTCGCTAAAGCCCTTTTGATCACCCCGCCTTCACTGCGCCCTGGCGTATACGTCACCAGGCTGAACAGGGGCCAGGAAGGCAGGGTCGATGTCGCTACCACCGATTTTCCCCAGCAAAGGACCACTCCTATGAGCTATTCCCTCTCCACCATTACGTCCCCCGCGCTGCGCCCGCTGGCCCGGGGGCTGCTGCTGGCCCTGGCCACGCTTGGCGCTGGTTCCGCGCTGGCCGGCGATCTGGACAATCAGCACGCCACCGTCATTGCAGGAGACCCCATTGAAAGGTGGTCGCTGAAGAATGCTTCCACGTTGACAGGCAATAACGCACAAATGGACAGGATTCTGGTCCAGGACACCTCCTCCGTGACTCTCAGCGGCGGACGTGTCACGCGTATGGGATCGGGCCTTGGCATGGGACAGTACTCGGCGCTGCTGGAGAATGATGCAGCGTTGACCGCAACTGGAACCGAGTTTCGCGGAGGCGGCATTTTCCTGAGCGGCGGCAACACCCAGGCTCATCTCACTGGCGGCAAGATAGTCGTACTGGCTTCTGAAATGAACCCCATAGCCGGCAATACCGCTGGCGTCGATCTGGCGAGTTCTGCGGGCGGCTCCGGCGCACGCAACCCCTATGCACGACTGGATTCCATGCAGGTGTACGTGGAAGATGCACCCGGTGTTCCGGCCTATAACACCGGTCTGGGCGTGCGCATCCAGTTTGGCAATATGGAGATAGTCAACGGCTCGCAGATCTTTGGTGCCAATGTGGGCGCCATGCTGTGGGGCGATGGAAACCCAGCAAACCGCGTTGGTCTGAGCATCGAAGATTCCACGCTGCAATCAGGCCGGGGTGCAGCCATTAGGGTCATGTCGCTGCTCGACAATGACTACGATATTCTTGTCGCCAACAATTCAACGCTGCTCGGTGCGGACGGAAATCTGCTGCTGGTTGGCAACGAAGCTCCACGTACCGGACGCACCGACGTCCACTTCACCGTGGACGATTCGCGTCTTGCCGGCAACGTGACCTTTGATCCCACCACCGTTACCAACGGTACGCTCGATGTGATCCTGCGCAACAAGGCGCAGATCGATGGCCGCTTCACCAACGTCACCACGGCCGACATCGGCAGCGACAGCACCTGGCTGATGACCGGCGACAGCACCGTCGGCGCCCTCACCCTGGGCAACACCGGCACCGTCGCACTCGGCAACGGCAGCACCTTCAACATCCTCAACGTCGATACCTTCACCGGCAACGGCGGCACCCTGCTGTTCAACACCCAGCTGGGCGATGACACCTCGGCCACCGACAAGCTCATCATTGCCGGCGATACCAGCGGCCAGGCCAATGTGCGCGTGGTCAATGCCGGTGGTGCCGGTGCCAAGACCGACAAGGGCATCGAGCTGATCCGCGTGGGCGGTGCGTCCAACGGCCAGTTCGACCTGCAGGGCCGTGCGGTGGGTGGCCAGTACGAGTACTTCCTGTTCAAGGACGCCACCAACGGCGGCTGGTACCTGCGCTCGGAACTGGCCACCGTACCGGACCCGTGCGTGGTGGACCCGACCTTGCCGGAATGCGGACCGATTGTGGACCCGGTCGATCCGGTGGAACCGACCCCGGTGCTGCGCCCGGAAACCGGCGCCTACCTGGCCAACCAGTTCGCGGTGGACCAGCTGCTGCGCCACGGCTGGCGTGACCGCCAGGGCGGCAGCACCACCGCCGAGGAAGGCGTGCGTGGCTGGGCCCGCGTCGATGCCAACCAGAGCAAGTTGGGTGCGGTGAATGACCAGCTTGACCTGCGCGTGGACCGCTCACGCGTGCAGCTGGGTGCGGATATGGGCGTGTTCGACAACGGCCGTGGCCGCCTGGGCGTGATGGGTACGCTGGCGCAGTCCAGCGCTACCTCGCGTTCCGAGCTGACCGGCTACAGGCCAAGGGCAAGGTGGAAGGCGGCGCGCTGGGCGTGTACGGCAGCTGGAACAACGATGCCCTGTACGTGGATGCCAGCGTGCAGCGCGGCCAGTTCCGCAACCGCGTGCAGGGCGAAGGCCTGGCCGAGGAGCGCTACGATTCGGATATCTGGCAGAGCGCGCTGGAAGCCGGTTACCGCATCGGCATCGGCCAGATCGGCAGCACCGCCGTGAGCCTGCAGCCGGAGCTGCAGTTGATCTACACCAACACCAGTACCGACCGCCACGAAGAAACCAACGGCACCGTGGTGCGTGCGCTGGACAACAACGGCCTGTCCGGCCGCCTGGGCCTGCGCCTGCAGGGCGAAGGCCACAGCACCGCCGGTGCCTCGGTCAGCCCGTATGTGGTGGCCAACTGGTACCGCGATGGCGCCAACAATGGCATTGCCTTCGATGATGAGGTGCTGAAGGCGGCCGTTCCGCGTAACCGCTACGAGCTCAATGCCGGTGCACGCGTGCAGTTCCGCAGCGGGCTGAGTGCGTGGGGTGGCTTCGGTGTGATGCGTGGTGACCAGGGTTACCGCGAAGCCACTGCCAACCTGAGCGTCGCGTACAAGTGGTGAGCTAGATGAAACAACGGCGCCGGAGAAATCCGGCGCCGTTTTTCTTTCTGTAGAGTCGAGCTTGCTCGACTGTTGTCGGCCGCAGTCGAGCAAGCTCGACTCTACGAAAAGCAGCCGAGCATGGGCTGGGCTCTACATGGGACCATCAACGTCGACAGGTCACGCCTGGCAGGTCTGCTTCAGCGAACGACCTCGTATGTCGTGCGAACCAGTCCATCGTCTGTCGCATGACTCCCCCGCACCACCAACTGCAGCTCGGTTTTCAATCCACCGAACAAGGAGCGCCCTGCCCCGAGCACGATGGGTGCGACCGAGATCGTGAGCTCGTCAACCAGATCCGCGCGTAGAAACGCTTGAATCGTGCGGCCGCCATCGATGTAAACCTCTTGGACGCCCAGGGCATCAAGAAGCCGAGTCGCCTCCTCGACCGATCCTGCCACTCGCACACGCGGGTCATCGACCTGGCCACGCGTCGTCAGCACGACCACCTGCATGCCTTCAAACGGCCACTCATCAAACCCGGCGACTGTCTCGTAGGTGGCCCGCCCCATGACGATGGCGTCGATCTTCCCGATGAACGTGTTCCAGACCAGCGCAGGATGCTCGATCGCCGCGTTGACGTTGTGGCGACGTGCTGGGAGATCGGTCAGCCAATCAAGCGTACCGTCGTCGCGGGCAATCTTGCCGTCGACACTTGTGCCGATGAACACCCGTCCGCGCCAGGTTCGAGCCGTAGTCATTTCCATCTCCATCGATCGGTCGGGGGGGGGTAGGAGGGTACAGGCTCCAGACGATACCGAGTGCAGACACACTCGGCTGCATTGCTGTCTGTAGATCCAAGCCCACGCTCGGCTGCACGTAATAAGCCGAGCGTGGGCTCGGCTCTACAAGACATGTCGCGATCTGCACGCATTGACGGCTTTCGCCACGTGGCTGCAAACATTCGTACTTTTTCTACTTTCCAACTTTTCTCATTGGCAGCACTGGCGCTGCATGCAAATGATGTGCGGCCACCGACAACGGGTGGCACGGGCTTCCAATCCCGTATGAAGGATCTGTTGGTTACGCTTGTCTGCCGGCGCCGCTCATTCCCTGTGGGTGGCGTCGGCAGACATTCTGTCCGCGCATCTATGGCGGGCGGTGCGTGGGGGCCTCGTGCCCGCCGGCCTTTTGCAGATCCTTCACCGGTATTGGAACCACGCATCGTCCGCCGCCCTTGCTGTTAAGCAGGGCGGCTCCTTCGCGTAACGCATAAGGAAGCCATCATGAGCGCCAATCGCTACCCGTTCCTGTTCGCCACCCTGGGCGACCTTGCCAACCAGCTGCCCGCCGAGATTGCCGAGCCGCTGGAAACCACCCTCGCCGCAAACCCTGCCGCCAACGGCATCACCCTGCTGGACTGCCTGCAACGCATCCGCGAGGTGGAGGCGGCCGATGGCCAGCCCCTGCAGCGGAAAGGGCGTTCATCCGGCCAGTGCATGGCGCTGGCACGCATCAACCGCGCCAACGCCGGGCTGACGGTGCTGCTGGAACTGCTGCACGCCAGCGAGCGCGTGCGCGTGGATGGCGAAGAAGCGCAGCAGGTGGGTAACGATGTGCGCGAGGGCCTGCTGCTGGCCTGCCGTGGGTTGTCGGAGTACGTGGATACCCAGGTCTACGCGGCCTGACCACTGCCGCCGGGCAATCGCTTTGGTAGAGTCGAGCTGGCTCGACTGCAGTTGCCAAGAGCAGTCGAGCAAGCTCGACTCTACAAGACGGGGCTTTCCCGCCTCAGCGGTAATCCAGCGTCAGAATCGCCTGCCCGCTGATGCTGCCCGGCTGCAGGATGCCGCCGCTGCGGGCGTACCGCGCCTGTAGCGGCACGTCCTGCGCACCCGCAGACGACGCACCGTGGCTCCATGCCGTGCGCAGCTGCACAGGCCTACCGCCGCGCAGCAGTTCAATGCTGACGCCCTTCGCGGTGCTGCCTGCCCCAGGCACCAGCTGCGAGCCCACGTTGCTGGCCTGGTTTGCATCGGTAAGGGTAAAGCTCACGGGAATCCCGGCCGCGCTGCAGGTCATCCTCACATTGAAGTCGGTGTCACGCGCATGGCTGCCAGCAGCGCTCAGGTCGGCGGTCTGCACCTCCGGCAGCTGCACAGGCACATCATTCAGCGAGCAGGACTCAACGCGCATCGCCACCGACGCTGACAAGGTCGATTCAGCCCGCAAGCCCAGCCGCGGGTGCTCAAGCACGTACTTCCCCAATGGCGTGGCAGCCACGTTGGTCATGCCGGGCCGCGCAACCACTCCAACATGGGGCTGAGCCATCAGCTGACCGCCATTGGCGGTACCTACGTCCCGAAATTCCTGTAACTCACCGTCCTTCAGGGAAAACGAAACACCGCCAGCGTTCACCGATCGCACATGGAAGAAATAGAGCGGTGAGGTACTACTGGTCTCGTAGGTCACGTAGGTGAGACCGTCATAGACAACGGTGGATACCGGCTTCAGGCCCTGGCCCTCCAACCGCAGGGTCAGATCGTGCCTGTCACTGCTGGCGCACCCGGTGAACTTGAACTCCGGCCCGGCTGCCGACAGAAGCGCAGCACCGGGAAAGCTTGGATCCTGCTGGAAATGCGGTGAGTGAGTGCTGTTGACCGACGCCGTGCACGCCCATGTGCCACCTGTCACCACGCTTAGGCCGAGGGTGGCAGCGAGATGAAGCGGAGAACGATGGCGGCTTCGGGTACGAGATCGATTCATTGATTCTTCTTCAGTAGCACGCGGTGGAAAGATGGCCAGCAGTTAGCGGTGATGATCACCCGCTCTGGTGCTATGGATCGGTGCCAAACAGCTGCCGTTGTTGACCGAAAAGGGACGTGCAAGTGCGCCGATGGTGAAACAACAACGGCGGAGCGCGCAGGTGGCCGCGCAGACTGAATGCCGCATGCCTTCCCTCTCAACGCCAATCTACCGAACGATCTGCAGATTGCGCGCACAGCAATCGCGCGAGCCGCCACCCGGATCGGAGGTGCCTTTTTCCTCAGACGCTATCGGTACGTGGCCGTGATGATTGCCTGCCCTTCCACTACGCCTGCACCGAACGCCCCAGCTTCCCGATAGTAGCGGGCGGCCAAGGCAATGTTCTGCGAACCGTTCTGGCTTTCTGCCAGCATCCAGCGCTGCCCAAGCACCACGGGCGTGTCCTCCCGCAGTAGCTCCACGCGCACGCCGGTGGCGGTGGCGTTGCTGGTCGGGGTCAGCCGGCTGCCAGTGTTTCCCGGCCCGTTGGCGTCCGTCAGTACCAGGCTTACGGGGTATCTCCCGTTGCATCTCATCACCACATTGAAGTCACGCTGCCCGCTGCTGCTGCCGGCAGTGGGAAGATCCAACACATATGCGTCGTCCAGCACCACGGTGGCATTGGCCAGCGTGCAGGTCTTGGTACGCAGCGTTGCCGATACACTGAAGCTTTCCAGCTTGGTAAGCGAAGGATTGGGCGGGTAGATGTGGCGGATGCTGCCCAGATCTGTCGTTGGAACCTCCTCCATCGCTCCTCCCCGGGACACCGCTGCCACAGACACCACTGACCAGCGGAAGTAGCCGGTTACCCCGGCCCCGGAAGAGTTCAACGTAGATCGCACGTCGAAAGGCGCACCGGTGCTATCCCCGCTGCCGCTGCCGTAGGCGTACCGGAAGATCAACAGGGGCGATCGCGGCCAGCCCACGATACCAAACGCAGGATACCGGTCACCGTCTATGGTCACATCGCGCTCGTACTGCAGATTGCGAACTGCCGGAATGACGTCGACTGCGACATTGCTCCAACGGTCGCAATCTTCCAGAAAGTTGGCATTCCCCGCCATTGCCCAGGTACTGACCTGCACGTCCCCGACACCGTCATCCCAGGTATCGATGGACAGATCTACATGCCCGCCACCGAACGAAAGCGCATTACACGCCTGCACCGTGCCTGTCATCAGCAACGGCGCGCAGGCGCCCAGCAGCACGCGCAGTAGTGGCAGCGCGTTCACTTGTAGGCTGCCGTCACGGTGATCTGCGTGGTGACGGTGCCGGCTGTCATCGCCGTACCTGCCTTGTGGAAATACGCCGCGCGCAGGTCGTACTTGCCACTGGCTGCACCATTGACGGCAATGGTGCGCCGCGCACCATCCTGCAGGTAAGTGCTGCCCGTGGCGCCCTCCAGCAGCGCAACGGCCATGCCGTTGGCACCGCCGGTAGTGGCCTGGTTCTTCCAGTGGTTGTCCTGGGTGGGGTCGCCGGTACCGTTGAAGGTCAGGTCGATGCTGGCTACCCCCACGCAACCGGTGAAGTCCAGCTGGCCCGGCGTGGGGTTGTTCTCGTGCCCGTCCTTGATGTCGACCGCATCGATGGCATCCAGATTGATTGTCAGATCGCCTGCCTTGCAGGTCCCGGGCAGCACCTTGCCGGTAACGGTGATGGTGGCCGTATCGGCGTTGGCCAGTGGCGCGGTGCCGAGCAGCAGCGCGGCAAGCAGCAGATGCGAAGTTTTCATTGGTTGGCTCCAGTCGTTGAAGAGGGAACATCGTCGGCCAGTAATTCCGGCCCCGGCGCCACACAGCGCGCCTGCGCCCAGTACTGGCCCTGTGCGTCGGGGGTTTCCGGCATGGCGTAGTGCAACCGGCAGGCAATGCCGTCTTCGGTCTGCACGTGCACCAGACCGGCGTTTTCAAGGCCACGCAGGGCCATCACGCCGCCCTGCCCCACCTGGCCCAGCACGCGGCCATCGGGGTGGGTAATCTGCGCACCATAGGGCAGCGGCTGGCCCTGGGCATCACTGGCGTCGATCAGCCACAGACGATCGTTGCGGGTCTGGAAGCTGACCTTGACGATGCTGCCGGCGCTGGGTGCCACGCGCTGCGAGCTGGCCTGCACTTCCACGTCCAGCGGCAGATCGGCGGTGTCCAGCTGCACCTGGTTCCAGCGGTAGGGGCTGGTGTAAGGCAGCACGGCATAGCCGTTACCGGCCACCGTAACGCTGCGGCCACTGCCCACCTTCGCGCCCTGTGCGCCCAGCGCTTCCACCAGTGCGAAGCTCTCGCCCAGCGAAGGGCCGAAGTTGATGCCGCCCCGGTGCAGCACCACGCTGCCGGTGACACCGGCATTGAAGCTGCTGCGGCCGTTGGCGTGGCTGTAGCCGGCGCTGAGATCGGCGCGGCTGCCCTGGTAGCTGGCGTAGGCGTTGTAGCCACTGCTGCCTTGGCCGCGATTGCCAGACAGGCTGTAGGACAGCGCGCGCTCTTCGCCCAGGTTCCCGTTGATGCCCAGCTGCTGCTGGCTGCCCAGGCGGCTGTCGTTGTAGGTGGCGGTGGCGCGCGGCGCGTTGGTACTGCGGCCCAGCGGTACGCTCAGCATGAATGACAGGCGCGTATCGGGCGCGCCATTGGCCATGCGGTAGCGCGTGGCGGACAGGGTGTAGTTGGCGCTGCGGTAGCTGCTGTGGAAACCCAGCTGCAGATCGTTCTGCTTGCCAGCACGGTTCCAGTAGGCCACGTGGCCGCCGCTGAGATAGATCTGGCTGCGCTGGCCCACACGCTGCGAGAAGTTCACCTGGAAGCGCTGGCGGGTGCGCATGACGAACGCATCGGCGGCCTGTGGGCGGTCGAACGACAGCTGCGAGACATCGGTAAGGGTAAGGAAGCCCTCAGTGCTGTAGCGATAGGCGGCCAGGCCCAGGTTGGTGCCGGTGCGCGCCACGCTGCGCTGGTAATTCAGGCGGTAGCTGCGCCCACTCTGCGCAGGCAGGCCCGGGACGTTGGCGCGGGCGTGGGTGATATCCGCACCTATAGCACCGAAGGGTGTATTGAACGCCGCACCGGCCAGGCCGGCCTGGTAGTGCTCGGCCACCTGCACACCACCCAGCAGGGTCATGCGGTTGCTGACGCCGCGTGCGTACGTGCCTTCGGTAAAGCGCAGTGCGTTCTGCGCCATGCCGGTGTCGCGCAGCTCGCCTGCGGTAATGCTGAACCGCTGGCTGCCTTCGCGCAGCGCCTGCGGCACCGCCGAGAACGCAACGGTGAAACGTTCTTCGCGTCCGTCGGCTTCGGTGACCGCTGCTTCCAGATCGCCGCTGCCGGCGTTGGGGTACAGATCGTCGATGGCGAACGGACCCGGCGCCACCGTGGTCTGGTACAGCACCGCGCCGTTCTGGAGGATGGTGACGCGCGCATTGCTTTGTGCCACGCCGCGCACGACCGGCGCATAGCCGCGCAGCGAGTCGGGCAGCATGCGTTCATCGGTAGTGATGCGCACGCCGGTGAAGCCGACACTGTCGAACAGCTCTCCGCCGGTATTGGCCTGGCCCAGCGTGAGCTGGCTGTTCCAGCGCGGCAGGTCGCGCTGCAGGGTACTGTTGAGCGTGGTGAAGTGCGTGCCCTGCGGGCTGTGGCTGAGCGAACTGCGGTGGCGCAGCCGCCATGCGCCCAGGTTCACCCCAGTGGTGATGCCCGCGTAGCTGTTCTGCTGGCCCTGGCTACGGTAGTGGTTGACGTTGTAGCCGAAGAACGCCGCAGTGATGCCCTGGTCGCGCAGTTCCGGGGCGACGAAGCCACGCGCCTGGCGCTGCAGTGCCACCTGCGGCAATGAGATGTCCAGGCGTAGTTGGCTGTCGTCGTAGCGCACGCGCGCGCCGTCAATCAGCGCTTCCAGATCGATGCACTGCGGGGTATCAGCACTTTCCACCGCCTGGCGCGCGGCGTCGCTCAGGCCCAGTGCCAACAGCAGCTCTGCTGGTACACAGGGCTTTGCCACATACGGCGTGCTGGACGCCACCAGTTCGATGTCATCGCGGCGGACGAACTCGCCATTGAGATGGATATCGACGTTGTAGCGGCCCGGCTCCACCGGGTTGCCCATGCTGAATCGCGCCAGGTCTTCGCCGACGAAACCACTGGCAAAGCCTTCGCTGAATTTCACTTCGCCACCGGTTCGGGCGTATGCGGGTAGTGCGGCAGCGAACACCAACGCAGTGGTGATGGCCGCAGCCAGCGCGGTATGGCGCAGGTAGTTCTGCGTGGCGCGTTGGCAGGAACAAGAGGACAGGCGCATGGCGTCGGCGCGGCCGCAGTGCAGCCCCGGTAGTAATGGGAGGCGTGCAGACTAGGGCGCAATCCACGTGGTTGGAATGCAATTTGTTGCGTTCATTCCATTACGCAACAATTCTGAAAATGCGGCATTTACAACATTTTGCATGGAATGCTCCGCGCCATGGAAAGAAGATGCGGCCCTGCGGAACCGACCTGCCCAGTACTTTCATCTGCAGGTTATGGGTATCGCCAGCGAGCGACACACCAGATTCCGCAGTAATGCCTCCGGCCACGCTCGACTTGCCGGAGACGTCCCCGATTCCATCCCTTGTTGAAGAGCACACCTTATGAAGAACCTGAAGACCCCGATGGCGCTGGCCATCCTGCTGGCCGCAGCCCCGGCTGTGAATGCTGCTGACCTGACCATTACCGGTGATATCAAGGACACTACTTGTACCGCGGCCATCACCGGTGGCGTGGCCATCGACATGGGCTCGATGGACCTGGAGGAGTTGAAGAAGAACGATCGCATCGGTGGTCGTGATCTGGACGTCACCGTTGCCTGTCCGGGCGCCAGTGGTTCGCAGGATGTTGCCGTGAAGTTTGGCGGCGTCAGCACCAGCGACGGTGGACTGAGCCTCACTGCGACCAGCACGGCCAAGGGTGTCAGCTACAAAATCTACGACGTCGCCGGCGATCAGCTGCTGATCAACAGCGCGCCCGCACGCTATGTCACCGTTGACGGCACCACCTCGCAGACCATCAAGCACAGCGTCTGGTACGCCAAGACCGGCGCTGCCGATGACACCGAGGCAGGCACTGCCGTCGCCAATGCGCAGATGGACATCGTCTACAAGTAATCAGACGCCGCCCGGCGGCGTGCTGCCGGGCGGATCTTCCTGAGGAGATTTCCATGAACCTTCGCGCATGCGCAGCAGTGCTGGCCCTGGCCGGCGCTTCCGCAGTACTTCCGGCCTCTGCTGCAGTGACGCTGCAGGGCACGCGAGTGATCTACGACGGCAGCAAGGGCGCGGTGACGGTGAACGCCAACAACCGTGGCGACAACGTTGCGCTTGCCCAGGTGTGGCTGGACGATGGCGATGCCAGCGCCAAGGCCGGCAGCCAGAAACTGCCGTTCGTGCTGACGCCGACCACGCGCCGCATCGATGCCGGGCATGCGCAGGCGTTCCGGCTGACCTATGCACCGATGGCCGGTGCGGCGCTGCCAGAGGACCGCGAATCGCTGCTGTACTTCAACCTGCTGGATATTCCGCCCAAGCCGGAGAACGTGGAAGGCAGGAACCTGCTGCAGTTTGCCGTGCGCACGCGAGTGAAGCTGTTCTACCGGCCCGCTGGTCTGCCGGGCCATGCGCGCGATGCGGCGGCGGCGCTGGAATGGCGTGCTGAAGGTGGAGCGTTACAGCTGCACAATCCAAGCGCGTACCACGTGACACTGGCCAACCTGGTGCTGCCCAATGGCAAGACCATCGAGGTAGACATGGTGCCGCCGGGTGAGCGCATCAGCTTGGCCGTGCCGGCTGGTGCAACGGTGCCGGCCACACTGAATTTCCAGTGGCTGGATGACTATGGCACCGCGCGCGATGCCGAGGCGAAGATTGCCCATTGAACATGTAGAGCCGAGCCTATGCTCGGCTTTCTTTTTTGCGCCAGGCAACCGAGCATGGGCTCGGCTCTACAGAGATGCGCGTTGCGATTGCAACAGTTTGCATGGAGTGCCGTTGCGCCAGCAGCGATAGTGCGCGCTTCCTTTTTTGAGAGAGTGCCGATGCACAAGATGATGACTCCACTGACACGCTATGCACAGTTCAGTGGGCGTGCCAGCCGCAGTGAGTTCTGGTGGTTCCAGTTGTTCATCGTGATCGTTTCGATCCCGCTGTACGTGCTGAGTTTCTACGCGGGCTACACCGGTTCAAGCACGCTTGCGCTGGTGGTCAGCGGGTTGAGCGTGGTGCTGTGGCTGGCGGTGATCGTGCCGCTGATGGCAGTGACCGTGCGCAGGCTGCATGACACCGACCGCTCCGGGTGGTGGTACCTGCTGATGCTCGTGCCAGTGGTGAGCCTGGTGGTGCTGGTGTTCCTGCTGCTGCCGAGCACCCCGGGCGGCAACCGTTTCGGCGCGCCGGTACCGCACGTGTAGTTCCCGCACTATGGCAGGTGTCGACCTTGGTCGACACGGTGTTGGTTCGAACGCCTGACATATTCGTGCCAACCAAGTCCATGGCTTTGGCAGGTGTCGACCTTGGTCGACACGGGATTGGCACGGACGCCTGACATATTCGTGCCAACCAAGGTTGGCACCCACCAGAGCAAGTGACGCCTGACATATTCGTGCCAACCAAGGTTGGCACCCACCAGAGCAAGTGACGCCTGACATATTCGTGCCAACCAAGGTTGGCACCTACCAGAGCAGCACCCAGGCAGCCCATGGCCTTGGCATGACACATTCGTGCCAACCAAGGTTGGCACCCACCAGAGCAGGTATTGCTGCTTCTACGCGAAGTGCTGGTAACCGCCGCTGGCGGCTTCACCATCCACGTGTACGCCCTGCCCTTCGGCAATGCGGCCGATGCGGGTGAGCGGCAGGTCGAGCGTCTGCGACAGGTACATCAGCGCGTCGCGTTGATCTGCGGCGGCAGTGAAGCACAGTTCGTAGTCGTCGCCGCCGCGCAGTGCGCACTCACGCGCTTCCTCGCGGCCCAGCAGTTCGCGCAGCTCCGGCGAGATCGGCAGCATGTCGGCATCCACATGCACGGCCGCGCCACTGCGTGCGGCGATATGGCCGGCGTCGGCCAGCAGGCCGTCTGAGACATCCACGGCCGCATGCGCGAAGGCACGCAGGCGCAGGCCCAGTGTCACCCGCGGCGTAGGCCGCAGCAGGCGCAGGCGCAGGTGTTCGTAGTCGGCCAGCAGCGTGGCGGCAGCCACGTTCAACGCGCCCTGCTGCCAGAGCTTCAATGCGCCGGCGGCATCGCCCAGGGTGCCACTCACCCAGAGGTCGTCGCCCACCTGCGCGCGATCACGACGCAGCGCCTGGCCTCGGCCCACCTGCCCCATCGCGGTGACCGACAGCGACAGCGGGCCGCGCGTGGTGTCTCCCCCGATCAGCGCGATGTCGTGCTGGTCGGCCAGTGCGAAGAAACCATCGGCAAAGGCTTCGATCCAGTCTTCAGACGTTTCCGGCAGCGACAGTGCCAGCGTGCACCAGGCCGGGCGCGCGCCCATCGAGGCCAGGTCGGACAGATTGACCGCCAGCGTCTTCCAGCCGATGTCGAACGCGGGGGTCTCCACCGGGAAGTGCACGCCGCTGTTGAGCGTATCGGCAGTGACCACCAGCTGTTCATTGGCACGCGGCTGCAGCAGCGCGGCGTCGTCACCGATGCCGAGCAGGATGTCGTCGCGCTCGAGGGTGCGGGCTCGGATGCGGTCGATGAGGGCGAATTCGGCCAGGGACATGGGGCATTCCCGCTGTTATACGTGCCGCGCA